>CACZQQ010000511.1 GCA_902783355.1 uncultured bacterium | reverse complement strand
TGAGGTTGGAGGCGTTCATGGCGCGGAAGAGGGCGGTGCAGGCCGTGTAGCCGGACATGAAGGGATAGGTGAAGACCGTGATGCCCAGATAGGTCACCGCGTTGTCCATGACGGCGGGCTCCAGCTCGCCGAAGAGCACGCGCAGCAGCGGCTCGCGCAGCAGGAAGATGGGCGTCATGAAGAATATGCCGATGCAGAGCGCCAGATAGAGCAGGTGGTTGGCGTTCTCGCGCCCCGCGCGGTAGTCCTTGGCGCCCAGCGCCTGCGAGGCCACGACTGCGCCGCCCGTCCCCAAGGCCGCGAAGGCGCACGCGACCACATAGTTGATCTGGCCGCTCAGCGCCACGCCCGCGCCGGCCGCCTCGCCCAGGCTGGCGATCATCATCGTGTCCACCGTGCCCACCGCCAGGAAGAGCGCCGTCTCTATGATGAGGGGGACGAGCAGCCGCACGAGGTCGCGGTTGGAATAGAGGGTTGTGTCGACTGGAAGGGGGGCTTGAGACATGGAAGGAGGTTTTGGGGGATGGAAACGCGAACTGCCAAATAATGTAATTCCAGACGGAGGCACCGGATTGCCCCAATGTCATTATATTTTGCTTTATGACAGAGGAGGCGCAACATTGCACAGGAAAACTTCATTCTATGACCGCCTGAAGGGCAGGCTCGACCGGCTCGACGCCCCCGCCCTGCGGAAGTACCTGACGCGCATCATCGACGACAAGGGCTTCTTCGAGGGCATCTTCGACACCGTCCGCGAGGGCATCATCGTCATCGACAGCGCCCTGGACATCCTGCTGGCGAACCCCGCCGCGCTCCAGCTCTTCGGCATGCCGGAGGAGGCCATCGGCGAACCCATCGGCAAGTACTTCCGCCAGATCGACTGGCGCCAGCTGCTGACGTTGCCCGCCAGCGAATGGGGCCGCTTCTCGCGCCAGGAAATCGAGATCTTCTACCCCGAAAGGCGCCTCATCTCCTTCTACCTGCTGCCCGCCCCCGTCCAGCCGGATTCCTCGAAGGACGAGCAGCTGCTGGCCACCCTCATCTTCCACGACAACACCGCCCGCTCCCTCGACAACGAGAAGGCCATGGAGAGCCAGCGCGTCGCCGCCATCACCCAGCTGGCCGCCGGCGTCGCCCATGAACTCGGCAACCCCTTGAACGCGTTGGGGATACATCTCCAGATCCTCAAGCGGAAGCTGGCCAACGGGGACGATGCGGCCCTGCGCAAGGCCGCCTCCTCCTTCGTGGAGATCGCAGGGCAGGAACTCTCGCGGCTGGACGCCATCGTCAAGAACTTCCTCAACGCGGTGCGCCCCACGCAGCTGGAGATGGCCCCCATCGACCTGCAGCGCCTGCTGGCCGACGCGCTGCAGTTCATCCAGCCTGAACTGCAGGCCAAGGGCATCCAGGCCGCCGTCAATGTCCCCGAAAAGCTGCCAGTCATCAACGGCGACGCGGGCCAGCTCACGCAGGCCTTCTTCAACCTCATCAAGAACGCCGTCCAGGCCACGCAGGACGGCGGCCGCCTCGAAATCAGCTGCACCGTCGACGACGTCTTCGTGCACATCCGCTTCGAGGACGACGGCAAGGGCATCACGCGGCAGGAGCTCTCCCGCCTCATGGAGCCCTACTTCACCACGAAGGAGGGCGGCCACGGGCTGGGCCTGCTCATCGTGGACCGCATCGTCCGCAGCCACGGCGGCGTCCTCTCCATCGACAGCCGCCCCGGCGCCGGCGCCGCCTTCACCATCAGCCTGCCAAGGCACTCCCGAATCATCCGCGAACTCCCCCCCGTCCAGCCGTGAAGAAGCTTCCCACCATCCTTGTCATCGACGACGAGCGCAACACGCGCGAAGGCCTCCAGGCCGCCCTCGACGACAAATACGACATCCTGCTGGCCGCCTCCGCCACGGAAGGGCTCCAGATCCTCCAGCAGCGCAAGGTCGACATCGTGCTGACCGACTTGCGCATGCCCGGCATGGACGGCATGGCCTTCACGCAGACCGTCGCCGCCCGCAAGGACGCGCCGCTCATCATCATGCTGACCGCCTACGGCTCCGTGCAGACCGCCATGGCCGCCATGCGCGCGGGCGCCTACGACTACCTCACCAAGCCCGTCAAGCTGGAGGACCTGGAGATGATGATCGACCGCGGCCTCACGGTGCTGGCGGAGCGGCGCGGCGCCGACGCGGGCGCGGAGGGGGACGGGGCCGCCGGCATCATCGGCTCCTCTCCCGCCATGAAGGAGTGCCTGGAGAAGGCGCGGCAGGTGGCGGCCGCCCGCTCGACCGTCCTCATCACGGGCGAGAGCGGCACCGGCAAGGAGCTCTTCGCGCGCGCCATCCACCAATGG
>CACZQQ010000510.1 GCA_902783355.1 uncultured bacterium | reverse complement strand
TGACGCATGCCTCGTGGGCGCCCGACGACACCAGCAACATCAACTTCGCGCGCGCCCCCCACGAAGGCCGCATCAACCTCGCCTTCATCGACGGACACGCCGAATCCATGATCCCCGCCCAGTGGGCCGCCATGCTCACCGAAAGCGACGCCATGTCCACCCGCACCAACGGCTACGGCTACATCGACCAGGCCGGCGACTTCATGGTCGCCTACTAGCCTCCCGAACGACCTGAACAGGCACCATCCCGCAACGGCCCCGACGGAAAGGAAAAACCGCCGGGGCCGTCGCGCTTTAAGACAGTAATAATATTAGGTACTGTACGAGGCCAAGGCGCCCTGCCCGCCCGCGCGGCCGCCGCCGAATTGCGCGGCGTCCCGCCCGCGGCATGACGCCGCGATTGCGAAAAAAATGGCCTTGATAGCCCGTGGCGGAGGCACAAAACGCAAAAGCGTATTATTTTATCGCCGTGGCGCATTGTCAACCTCAAAAGCAGGAGTTCTTCCCTCATGGACACTTTTCGTGAAATGCGATGCGGCGACGGCGTCGTCCGCCTGGACGCCGCGCATCAGGGGCGCGTCTTCGCATGGCTGGACGGCGAACGCCTCCACCGCTGGGACCAGGCGGTCGCCGAAAACCCCTCCGAGACGGATTTCAACAACCTGGGCGGCAATTCGCTGTGGCCGGCCCCCGAAGGCGGCCCCTACGCCTTCAACTATCCGGCGGACGAGTGGCTTGTGCAGCCGGGCGTGAACACGGCCCCGTCGGAACTGGCGGAAAGCGGCATGGCCTGCCGCCGCACGGTCCCCCTACGCAACCACCACGGCACCAGCCTCCAGGTCACCTTCGAACGCCGCCTGGAGGGGCTTGGCGACGACATCGCCGCCTATGCGGGCTACGGCCTGCGCTTCACCGGCTACCGCGAGAAGGACGCGCTGACCTTCAGCGCGCCCGTGGCGGAGGGCGAGGCGGTCGTCTCCGCCTGGTCGCTGGAGCAGTTCCCCAATCCGGAGGGCGTCATCGCCTTCGGCTGCGTGGAGGGGGACGCCGCGGCCGCCATGAACACCGACTTCTACGGCGACCCCGGCCGGACGTTGCGCTGCGACGGGCACTGGTTCCGCTTCGACCTGGGCGGCCCCGAAAAGTTCCAGATCGGGCTTTCGGCCTCGCAGCGGCCGCGCCTCGTCGGGGCGTTCGTCCCGTCGCGCCGCCTGCTCATCACGCGCACATGCCTCCAGACCGCAGGGAAATACATCAACTTCGCCGACAACGAGCAGCCCGACGGCGTCTTCAGCGCCGACGACCAGATGAGCCTCTTCAACGGGGCGCCCCTGGGCTTCTTCGAGCTGGAGACGCTCGGCCCCGTCGAATACGACGGCGAGGGGCGCGTGACGGGATCGCGCCTGACCGCCGAAAGCCGCTTCTGGCGCGGCGAGAACGACGCCCTGCGCCGCTTTGCGCAGGGCGGCCTCGGCCTGCCCGAATGGATTCTTGACTGACATCACCATACAACCCACTAGGAGACAACCATGCATCTCACCGGCATCCTGCTCTTCGTCGCCATCTTCATTGGCATCGTCTTCTTCATCATCATCGTCAACTACTTCAGCACCTGGCTGCAGGCCTACGCCTCCGGCGCGCACATCTCGCTGATGCGCCTCATCGGCATGACGCTGCGCAAGATTCCGTCGGGCCAGATCGTGCGCGCCTACATCCAGCTGCGCAAGGCGGGCATCGACACGGTCAGCACCAACGACCTCGAATGCCACTACATGGCGCACGGCAACGTGGAGCGCGTCGTCAACGCGCTCGTGGCCGCCGACAAGGCCGGCATCGCCCTCGACTTCAAGCGCGCCGCCGCCATCGACCTGGCCGGCCGCGACGTCTACCAGGCCGTCCGCACAAGCGTGAACCCCCGCGTCATCGACTGCCCCGACCCCAGCAAGGGGCGCACGACGGTGGACGCCGTGGCCAAGGACGGCATCCAGGTGAAGGCGCGCGCCCGCGTGACCGTGCGCACCAACCTGGAGCGGCTGGTCGGCGGCGCCACGGAGGAGACCATCATCGCCCGCGTGGGCGAGGGCATCGTCACCACCATCGGCTCCTCGGCCTCCTACACATCCGTCCTGGAGAACCCCGACCAGATTTCGCAGCGCGTCATGGAGAAGGGGCTTGACATGGGGACCGCCTTCGAGATCCTCTCCATCGACATCGCCGACGTGGACATCGGCGACAACATCGGCGCCCGTCTGCAGGCCGACCAGGCCGAGGCGGACCTGCGCGTCGCGCAGGCCACGGCGGAAGTCCGCCGCGCGGCCGCCGTGGCGGCGGAGCAGGAGATGAAGGCGCGCGTGCAGGAGATGCAGGCCAGCGTGGTCGCCGCGCAGGCGGAGGTGCCCAAGGCGATGGCGGAGGCGCTGCGCCAGGGCAACCTCGGCGTCCTGGACTACTACCGCATGGAGAACCTGAAGTCCGACACCGAGATGCGCAAGAACATCCTGGGCGACAACGGCGCCGCCACGCCGCAGGCCTAGCCGCGGAATCCTCCCATGGCCAAACTAATCCCACTCATCTTCTGGCTCGTCATCGTCTCCTTCTCCATCGCCAACTCGCGCAAGAAACAGCAGGGCAAGGCGCGGGGGCAGGCGGCGGAGAACGGCCAGCCGCAGCCCAAGCCGCCCGTCGCCCCCGACCCGCCCGCCGTCCGGCCCGTGCGTCCGCGCCGGATGGCGGAGATGGATGCTGAGGAGCGCCGCCGTCTGCTTGAGGAGAAGAGGCAGGCGATGGCGCGCCGCAGGGAGGCCGCCGTCCTCAGGGGCCGTGTCGATGAGGAGCCGCGCAAGGCGCCCGTGCCCTCTGCCACCGCCGTGGAGGAGGAGGGCTGCCACGTGACGCCCATGGGCGCGCCCCATGTCTCGGAGCTGCGCGACGCCAAGTCGCCCGCCATCGCCCACATGGAATCCCACATCGGCGAGGCCCATGGCGCGGAGGTCCATCCGGACGCCACCAGCGCCATGCGGCAGCTGCGCCGCGCGCCGACCTTCGCCTTCGCCAAGACGCCGGCGGCCTTCAGGCGCGCCGTCGTGCTGGCTGAAATTCTCGACCGCCCCCGCGCCTACAGACTGTAGCGCCGCAAGCGGCGCCTGGCAGCCTTTCGCCGCCGGCACCCAACTGGCCGCAAGCGGCGGCCGTCATTTGCAAGGGGTTCGGGGGATGTGCCCCCGTCGTTTGCAACTTCCACCAGACAACTCTTTTCACCATGAAACTCTTCGACTTGACCAGCCGCCTGTGGGAGCAGCCGCAGGTGCCCGCCATCAACACGCTCCGCCCGCGCTCGCCGCTCTTCACCTATCCTGACGAGGCCGCCGCGAAGGACGGCTCCTACGAGCCATTCGACTGCCCCGCCATCCAGAGCCTCAACGGGCAGTGGCAGTTCCGCTATTTCGAGACGCCCGACGCGGTGGACGAGACGCTACTCTACTCGACGGACAAGAGCGCGAAGGGGTGGGACAGCATCGCGGTCCCGGGCTGCTGGTGCCGCCAGGGCTACGACAAGCCGCAGTACTGCAACGTGGTGATGCCCTTCAAGGTGCTGGCCCCCCGGATTCCGCGCGAATGGAACCCCACGGGCCTCTACCGCCGTATCATCAACGTGCGCAAAGGGTTCCAGCGTGTCGTCCTGCATTTCGGCGGCCTTGAGAGCTGCGGCCTGATCTACGTCAACGGCAAGGATGTCGGCATGGTGAAGGATTCCCGCACCGCCAGCGAGTTCGACATCACGGACTATGTGCACGCGGGGGAAAACCTGCTGGCCGTCCTCGTCATCCGCTTCTCCGACGGCTCCTTCCTGGAGGACCAGGACCACTGGCGCATGGCAGGCATCTTCCGCGACGTCTATCTGCAATACACCCCGAAGGCCTACATCGCCGACGTGGCCGCGCTGACGGACCTGGAGGCCGACGGCACGACGGGCGTCGTCAACCTGCGCATGGACGCGGGCTTCCGCGGGCTCGACCTGACGCCGCCCGGCTGGTCCTTCAACGTGCAGGTCTACGACCTGGCCACCGGCAAGGCGCTGCTCAAGGCGCCGCGCAACGTTCCCATGTATGTCAACATCAACGCCTTCCGCCCCGACACGCTCACGCAGCCGCTGGGCTGCGCCATCCTGAAGTTCCCCAACATCAGGCCGTGGAGCGCGGAGACGCCCTGCCTCTACCGCCTGACCGTCACGCTGCTCGACGACAAGGGGAAGGTCGCCGACGCCACCGGCACCGACATCGGCTTCCGCAGCGTGCGGCTGGGCGGCGGCTGCCTCCTCATCAACGGGCAGCCCGTCAAGTTCTTCGGCGTCAACCGCCACGACTTCCACGAGGAGACCGGCAAGGCCGTGACGCCCGCGGACATCCTGGCGGACGTGACGCTCATGAAGCGGCACAACTTCAACGCCATCCGCACGAGCCACTATCCCAACGACGAGCGTCTCGTGGCGCTGTGCAACCGCTTCGGCCTCTATGTCATCTCCGAGGCCAACATCGAATGCCACGCCTACTGCTACCACATGACCGACGACCCGCTGTGGAACCACGCCATCATGGAGCGCGTCCGCCGCATGGCCCTCATCTACAAGAACAACCCCTGCATCCACCTGTGGTCGCTGGGCAACGAGTCCGGCGTCGGCTCCTGCCTTGCCGCCGCCTCCGGCTGGCTGCACCGCTTCGACCGCTCTCGCCTCGTCCACTACGGCGAGTTCGGCGTGGTCACGATGAAGGAGGAGGACGGCGTGACGCCCTACCACACGCCCTACTGGAGCTTCACGCCCAACTGCGAGGCCGACGTGGTGGACACCGTAAGCCCCATGTATCCCAACTTCTCCCTGCTCGACCGCTGGATCGAGAAGTGCCTCGGCAAGGAGACGCGCCCCCTCATCTTCTGCGAGTACTCCCACGCCATGGGCAACTCCAACGGCGCGCTGGCGGACTACTTCGCCTACTTCCGCAAGTATCCGCAGATGCAGGGCGGCTACATCTGGGACTGGATCGACCAGGGGCTGGCCGGCGTGGACAGGAAGACCGGCAGGAAGACATGGCTCTACGGCGGCGACTTCGGCGACGTGCCCAACGACTCCGACTTCTGCATCAACGGCATGCTCTGCCCCGACCGGACCCCCCATCCCGCCTGCCAGGAGTTCAAGCAGCTCGCGCGCACCTTCAACTTCACGCCATCCGCCCTCACGGCCGGACGCTTCGACCTGACCAACTGGAACTACTTCGTCAAACTCGACAACCTCGACTTCCTCTGGAGCATCGAGGTGGACGGGCAGGAGGTCGACCACGGCAAAATCTCCCGCCGCGAAATCGACGCCATCGCCCCGCAGGCCACGGGGGCCGTGCAGTGCAAGTACGACCTCTCGCGCCTTGACGTCGGCCCCGGCTGCCAGGTCTACCTGAACATCACCGCCGTGCAGAGAGGCGACACGCCGTGGGCGCCCAAGGGCTTCGAGGTCGCCTGGCAGCAGTTCTGCCTGACGCCTCTCGTGCAGTGCGCCGCGCTGGCCTCCGACAACGTCGAGGGGGTCGCCTATCCGGAGGCGCGCCCCGACTGGAAGCTCAACAAGGGGACCCTCGTCAACGGCCGCCACATCCTCCACTTCGGCAAGGACAGCCTGCCCGACAAATGGACCTTCGAGGGCAGGGAGCTTCTTTCGGGCGCCGTCGCCGAGCAGTTCGCGCGCGGCTACACCGACAACGACGGCGTGCGCGCCTGGCCGAAGGTCACCTACAAGGACCTCTACCGCTGGACGGAGCTGCTCGACGTCTTCGGCGCGAAGCGGAGGATCGTCTCCGAAGGCAAGGTGGACTTCCCGCCCGACGGCCTGCAGGTCGCCAGCGAGGTGGAATACAGCTTCAAGAACGGCGCCGTCCTGCCCGTCCGCCGCACGCTGACCTACTCCACCAACGGCTGGCTCGACCTCGACGTCGTCTACCAGGTGCCCGCGGAGCTGGCGGACCTGCCGCGGCTGGGCATCGTGACCCCCCTGGCCCCCGGCTTCGAGAACCTCACCGTCTTCGGCATGGGGCCGCAGGAGACCTACGCCGACCGGCAGGCCGGCGGCCGCATGGGGCTCTACCGCCAGAGCGTCACGGCGCAGTACTTCCCCTACGTCATGCCGCAGGAGACAGGGAACCATACGCAGACCACCTTTGTCCAACTGGACGACGGCGAGAACGCGCTGACCGTCACGAGCCCCGTGCCCTTCGAGTTCTCCGCGCTGCATTTCACGGCGGCCGACTTCTTCGGCGCGCGCCATGTCGGCGAGCTTGTGCCCAGGCCCCAGACCTACCTGAGCATCGACGCGCGGCAGGACGGGCTGGGCACCCACTCCTGCGGCGAAGGCGTCCGCCAGCAATACCGTGTCACCGACGGCACCTACCGGCTCGCCCTCCGCATCTGCCCGTCTAAACTCTAACTTGTTGATTTCCAACAAATTACATGCAACCATGATGACAGAGACATGTTTCCATGACCTTGCGCGCAGGCTTGGCGCCTTCGCGCTCCTCCTCCTTCTTCTGGCCGCGACGCCGCTCCGCGGGGAGCTGAACAACCCCACGTCGGAAATGCTGTGGTACAATGCGCGCGCGCCCTACCCCGGCATCCTGGAGACCTCCTTCGAGATCATCGAGCCGCGGCCGATGGCCTTCTGGCTGGTGCGCGTGGACTTGTCGAACCCCGCCATCCATCTGGTGACCAACAAGCGGGCCGAAGGCTGGGGCGAGCCCATGCCCGACCACGCCCTCCTGAAGATCCGCACGAAGCGGCAGACCGTCGGCGCCTTCATGAACGAATGCCGCAAGAGCGAGGAGGAGGGCGGCCGCGGCCTCAACGTGGTCCTGGCGGTCAACGCCTCCCCCTGGGGCCCGTGGCAGGCCCCCTACAACCACAAGTACGCGGACAACATGGGCTGCATGATTTCGGACGGCGAGCTGGTCTGCCCCGCCAACGGGCGGTGGTGCTTCTGCGTCCCCAAGGTGGGCAAGCCCTTCCTGCGCAAGATTGCGCCGCTGGACGACGTGAGCGAGCTCTGGCTCTCGCTGCCGGGCTTCGAACGCATCCTCGACCAAGGTGAGATCTGCGTCGCGGACGCGCCGGCCGACCTGCATCCGCGCACCGCCTTCGGCCTCTCCGCCAACAGGCGCTTCCTCTACATCCTGGTCGTGGACGGCCGCCAGAAGGGCTACTCCGAAGGCGCCAGCTGCCACGAACTGGCGCAGCTGCTCCAGCTGGCCGGCGCCAGCGACGCCCTCAACATGGAC
>CACZQQ010000509.1 GCA_902783355.1 uncultured bacterium | reverse complement strand
CTTCACGGTCGAAGGACGGCGCCCCCTGCTGGGGCGTCCTGCGCAGCACGATGGAGCATGGGTCGTGGAGCCGCCGGCGACGGAGCGGATTGTGGAGCAGTGCCTGCAGGAACTGCCGACGCAGTGGCCAGGCACATCGCTGCTCTGCACGCAATCGATGCCGAATCCGCCCCGCAGGAGATCGAGGCCGCCGTCGTAGCCGCCTGCCGACGATAGGCGGCTATGCCTCGGCGGAGGCGATGATGGCGACGCCAGTTTCGGCGGCGTCCGCCAAGATGACCTGATGCATCTTGACAGGCGCCTTCGCCTGAACGGTGCGCAGCTGCGCCATCGCCGCCGGAATCTTCTCGCGCGGAATCGGCTTCTCGGAGCGCACCGCCAGCAGCGGCTCCGCGCCGCCCTCCAGCCGCACGCTGCCCGTCAGGATGCGCACGGGGCAGACGAACTCCGCCTCGGCGTACGCCTTGCCGCGCGCACAGCCGAATCCGGCCACGCTGTCAATCCGTTCGCCTTCGCCGCACACAGTGATGCCACAGCCGCGCGGGCAGACCACGCACGTAATCTCTTTCTGTACCATATTATTTAGCCTCCTTGAGTTCGACCTTGATTTCGCGGCCCGCGAATCCCGCGGGCAGTGTCACGTCCAGATGCTCCATCTCGCCTGGGCTTGTGCGCAGGACCTTGCGCACGGCCAGCGTCTCGCCGTCGGCGAGGGCGCGCAGTTCGGCGGCGCCGCCGGGGGCCAGCACACGGAAATGGAGGCGCGCACCCGCGCCGTCTGCGCCGACAACCACCTTCTGCGGAGAAACGTAGCGGATGCCCTCCCCCGCCCTGCAGGCGACCTCGCGCACGGCGGCGGGAAGCTTTCCCGCCGCATACTGCGCGGCCGCGCGGCCAGCCTTCTCGCCCTCGACAGTCACGTTGTCCGCTAAGTCGTTGACATGCAAGACGTTACCGCAAGCGAAGAAGCCCGGGCGCGACGTCTGCATGAACTGGTCGACGACAGGCCCGTTGGTGACGCGGTCGATCGCGATGCCGAAACGGCGCGAAAGTTCGTTCTCGGGAATGAGGCCGACGGAGAGCAGGAGCGTGTCGCAGGGGATGAGGCGCTCCGTGGCGGCGATGGGGCGGCGGCATTCGTCCACCTGCGCGATCTTGACGCCCTCGACGCGGCGGTGCCCCAGAATCTCCGTGACCGTGTGGGAGAGCAGCAGCGGTATGCCGAAGTCCTCCAGGCACTGGACGCGGTTGCGCGTCAGGCCCGCCAGATAGGGGAGCAGCTCCACGACCGCCTCCACTTTCATGCCCTGGAGGGTCAGGCGGCGCGCCATGATCATGCCGATGTCGCCGCTGCCCAAGATGACGATGTGCCTGCCGACCATGAGGTTCTGCCTATTGATAAGGAATTGGGCGGAGCCGGCGGTATAGACGCCTGCGGGGCGCGTGCCGGGGATGCGGATGGCGCCGCGCGTGCGTTCGCGGCACCCCATCGCCAAGACGACCGCGCCCGCCTGGACACGGAAGGCGCCTGCCGCGGGACTGGCGCACAGCAGCGCGCCGTCGTCGCCAATGGCGGTCACGGTGGTGTCGAAATGGAACTCGACGCCGGCGGCCTTCGCGCGCTCCTCGAAGCGCCACGCGAACTCCGGCCCCGTCAGCTCCTCCTTGAAGCAGGTCAGGCCGAAGCCCGGATGCAGGCACTGCTGCAGGATGCCGCCCGCCTTCCGGTCGCGGTCGATGAGCAGGACGCGGGCCGCGCCCGCCTCCTTCGCTGCCGCGGCCGCCGCAAGCCCGCCAGGACCGCCGCCGATGACCGCCACGTCGCACTTCACGATTTTGCTCTCTGACATCTTCCTTCCCTCCTCACGACGCTACAGGCTCTTGCCGGACACCATGTAGGAGCCGGGCTGGTTCTTCATAACCTCTTGGGGCGCAATCCCCAATTCGCGGGCCAGGATGCCGATGACGCGCGGGCCGCAGAAGCCGCCCTGGCAGCGCCCCATCCCCGCGCGGAGACGCCGCTTCACCGCGTCCACAGAGCGCGCCGGAATGACGCCGTGGATCGCCTGCACGATCTCCGCCTCGGAGACCTGCTCGCAGCGGCAGATGATGCGCCCGTAGAGCGGATTGCGGGCGATGGCCTCGGCCTGCTCCGCAGGCGTCATGTCGCGGAAGAGGCAGATGCCCTTGCGGACGGGATTGTAGTCCTTGCGGCAGCGGTCCTCCAGGCCGATGGAGAAGAGCTTGTTGGCGGCGTATTTGGCCAG
>CACZQQ010000508.1 GCA_902783355.1 uncultured bacterium | reverse complement strand
CATGTTGAAGACGCGGTACATCTCGTAGGGGTTGATCTTCCCCTCGCGCTCGATGACGCGGAAGATGGGCGGCACATGCGCGATGGCGGTGGCGTCGAAATGGACGCCCACGCCCTCCGGCAGGATGCGCGGCACGTTGTCGTAGAGGCCGCCGCCCGTGATGTGCGCGATGCCGTGCAGCGGGAAGCGCGCCTCCAGGGCGCGGCGGACGGCGCGCCAGAAGCAGCGGTGCGGCACGAGAAGCGCCTCGCCGACGGTCATGCCGTCCAGCTCGGGCAGCGCGGTGTGGACGGTGTAGCCGGCCTGTTCGAAGAGGACCTTGCGCGCCAGCGAGAAGCCGTTGGTCTGCAGGCCGTTGGAGGCGATGCCGATGGCGACGTGGCCGGGGGCGATGTGCTCGCCCGTGATGATCTGGTCCTCCTCCACGATGACCGGGATGCAGCCCACCAGGTCTAAGTCGTTGCCGTACATGCCGGGCATTTCGGCGGACTCGCCGCCGATGAGGCAGACGTCCTCCGCCTTGCAGGCGTCCGCGCAGCCGGAGAGCACGTCCTCGTAGAGGGGGCTCCGCATCTTGCCGATGCCGATGTAGTCCATGAAATAGACGGGCGTGGCGCCCTGAACGGCGATGTCGTTGATGCAGTGGTTCACGATGTCGTGCCCCACCGTGTCGTACTTCTCCATCATGGCGGCGATCATCAGCTTCGTGCCGACGCCGTCCACGGAGACGACCATGACGGGGTGTTTCCACCTGGCCAGGTCGATTCGGTAGAGGCCGCCGAAGCCGCCGATGGGGGCCAGCACCTGCGGGGTGCGCGTGGCGGAGATGCGGGACTTGACGGAGGCCAGCAGCTTCGTGGCCAGGTCGATGTCCACGCCCGCCTGCTTGTACGCCTCGCTCTTTCCTTCTAGTTTGTCCATGGTCGCTCCGTTTGAAATTGAAGGTTGCCGCTATTTGTTGCCGGTGGCCAGGCCGTTGTCCACCAGGTAGTGGTAGCTCTGCTCGATGGCCTTGCGCATCTCGATGTTGCAGTAGTCCAGCTCGACGATGACGGCCTCGACATGGTCGGGAGCCGCCTTGATGAGCTCGGGGATGGGGAGGGTCCCCGTGCCCAGCGGCATGAGGTCCACCTTGCACTGCTGGAAGCCGTTGACCATGTTGTCGCCGCTGACATTCTGCGTGGTGACGCCGTCCTTCATGTGGAGGAGGATGGTGTCGTCGGCGAACATCTTGAGCATCTCGACGGCGTCTTCGTTGCCGTTGCTGGTGGACCAGAAGCAGTCCAGCTCGAACTTGATGCCCGGGCACAGCTCGCGGTAGATGTCGTACTTGATGCGGCCGTCGAGGCGGCGGAACTCCATGTAGTGGTTGTGCTCGAAGAGGGTGAAGCCGTTGCGCTTGAGGATCTCCATCATGCCGCGCGTGTTCTCGGCGGTCCGCTTGATGGCGTCCAGGTCGGCGAACTCCTTCTCCCAGTAGCCGCAGACGACCTTGTCGAGGCCGAGGGCGTCGGCGGTGTCCATGACCTCGCCGAGCTCGCAGCTGTGGTTGGCCCACGGGGTGTGGCTGGAGATCATCTGGAGGCCGAGGTCGTCGATGACCTTGCGGAATTCGCGCGGCCGGATGTTCCAGAGGCCGGCGGGCTCCACATACTTGTAGCCGACGCGCGCGACGAACTCGAGTTCGGAGATGAAGTCTTTCTTCGCGTATTCGCGGAGGGAGTAGAGCTGGACGCCGATGGGCTTGGGGGTCATGGGGGTCTCCTAGAAAAATGTGGGGTTTGGTTGCAGGGTTTCCGCTGGAAAACGGCAGATTCAGGTTATAGTAACGGGATTTTCCGTAGAATGACCGTACTGTAACACATTCCCGCCGTTTTTCCCCGAAAGACACACGCCTCTTTTCATCGGAGCCCATCATGAAAAACCTCTGGTCCGAAATGGATGCCGCCACAGGCGAACTGGTCATCACCAACCAGGACACCCCCTTCAACTGGGACAACCGCCTCTTCAACCGCAAGGGCGACTTCTATGCGCTGGTCAGCCAGCGCGGCATGGGCAAGGTCTACTACAACTTCGAGCGCAACGAGGTGGCCGAGGGGCGCAACTACCTGCTGGCCGACGGCAGCGGCCAGACGTGGTCCCTCAACGGCGGCGAGGCACCCTGCCAGGCCGCCAAGTCCCTCGTGCGGCAGATGCCGGGCGTCTCCGTCTTCGAGACGGAACACAACGGCGTCAACTCCTCCCTGACCGTCGCCATCGACCCCGACGCCACCGTCGAAGGCAACCTCCTGACCCTCACGAACACCTCCGCCGAAGCCAAGGACCTCCTCCTGACGGGATGCTACTTCATCCGCCTCCTGGGGCTGGACAACTCGCAGCAGCTCGACCGCACCGCGTGGCATCCGGAGGAGAGCCTCATGACGCTGCGCCGCTACCACGCCGAATCCGCCCACAACCGCTACGCCGCCTTCTACACGACCGACCTGCCCGCCGACTCCTTCTGCGGCTCCATGGAGGACTTCCTCGGCGGCGACATCCCCTTCCACCGCGCCGCCGCCTTCAGGCAGGAGACCCTCCCCCCCGTCCACGCCTGCGCCACCGTCCCCATCTTCGCCCTGCGCCACAAGCTGACGCTGGCCGCCGGACAGAGCGTCACAATCTCCTATACCGCAGGAATCTGTGATACACTGGAGAACGCGGAGGCCGACGGCCGCAAGTGGCGCGGCAAGGCGGAGGAGGTCATCGCCAACGCCCTCGCCTTCGAGGCGGAGACGCTCTCCTGCGGCAGCCTCAAGTGCCCCGACGAGAAGCTCAACGTCGCCTACAACGTCTGGACGAAGGAGCAGCTTCTGGCGCAATGCCGCAGCCGCCGCGGCGGCATGTCCCACAACTGGCGCAACAACCTCCAGGACGGAGATGGCGCTATGTTGTTTGATACCAAGTATTTACGTGAAAACCTGCTCCTGCAGGCGACGCTTGTGCAGAAGGACGGCTTCGTGCCGCGCCAGTCCCCCAAGACGGCGGGCGCCCTCACCGCCCTCGGCCAAGTCTACGCCAAGCAGCGCCACAACGACATCGGCACATGGTACGCTGCGGCCGCCGCCGACTACATTCTGGAGACCGGCGACTTCGCCATTCTGGACGAAAAGGTCTACAACGAGAACCACGGGCGCGAGATCACGCTGGAGGAGGCGGTCGTCGGCGGCCTCATCTGGACGTTGAGCCAGCGCGGCATGCACGGCCTCGTGCGCTTCATCGACGGCGACTGGAGCGACCCGCTGGAGAAGGCCGGCCGCAACGGCATCGGCGAATCCGTGTGGACCTCGGTGGCGGCCTGCCGCTCCGTCCGGATGCTGGCCCCCGTCCTGCGCGCCGCCGGCCGCAATGCGATTGCCGACCGCCTGGAGGCCGGCGCCGCCGAACTGAAGGATTCCATCAACCGCAACGCCTGGGACGGCGGATGGTACATCCGCGGCATCACCGACGCAGGCGTCAAGTTCTGCACGGCGGCTGACCCGGACGCCAACTGCAGCATGCTCGTGCAGGCGTGGTCGCTGATGGGCCACGTGGCGGAGGGGGAGCGCGCCGAAAAGGTCGCGCACGAGCTCAAGACGCGCTGCCTGACGGAGTTCGGCCCCGTCCTCTACGCGCCGCCCTTCCTGACGGAGCGCGACGGCATCGGCCGCGAGTCCGCCAAGCAGCCCGGCTGCGGCGAAAACGGCTCCTGCTACACCCACGGCTCCATGATGTACGCCGCCGCCATGCTGGAGATCGGCGACCCCGACATGGCGCTCAGGATCCTGCGCCTCATGGTCCCCTCCGCGGAGGACGACGTCTGCCGCCGCCGCTGGATGTCGCCCCTGTGGTGGTGCAACTACTACCAGTCGCCCCATGCGGTCAGCCCCGGCCGAGGCAGCAACATCATCTCCAGCGGCGCGCCCGCCTGGTTCTACATGAACATCGCCGGCGGCCTCTTCGGCCTCAAGCCGCAACTGGACGGCCTGCGCGTCGCCCCCCAGTTCCCCTCCGCATGGAACGAGGCCGAACTCACGCGCCTGTGGCGCGGCGCCGAATACCATGTCACCGTGAAGCGCACAGGCAAGCCATCTATCTCCTTGGACGGCAAGAAGATAGATGGCAACCTGCTGCCGCCGCCCAAGAAGCCCGGCGAGAAGCACGAGGTGGTCGTCGAAATCTAAATGAGAGTAGGTAATGAGTGAGACATGAGACATGAGACATGAGACGTGAGACGTGAGACGTAAGTGACTTTGTATTAATCACTAGCCGCTAGCCACTAGCCACTAACCACTAGCCACCAACGGCACCGGTCCCGCAGGAGCGGGCCCCTCCCAATACTGTCACAGAAAGCTTTTGCAGAATTCCGCTTCGGT
>CACZQQ010000507.1 GCA_902783355.1 uncultured bacterium | reverse complement strand
CGACCTCACGGGCAAGGCGCTTCCGGAGACCTTCAAGCAGGCGACCATGCTCGGCCGCCCCGAACGCCTGGAGGACACCCTCTACGGCGACTTCCGCCTCATCGTCCATACCACGCAGGAGAACGCCCTGCTGCAGCTCTATCAGACGAAAGCACAGCGGCGTGAACTGGCCCTTGAGATCATCGACGACGAAAACGGCCAATGCGTCCACAAGGCGCGGATGGCCATCGACGGAGAGGCGGCGGCGTTTTCCGTGCCGCTGGCGGGGCTGCATGACGGCCACTACACGGCGCGCGTCACGGAGGCGACGGGCGGACTGGAGGGCGAACTCGTGCGCCGCCTCCGCCTCCAGCGCCCCCTGCCGCTGAAACCGCCGCAGGAGCCGATTCCCATGGACGGCACGCTCGTCTTCCCCGTGGACGACTTCCATTTCGCGAAGCGCGAGGGCGTCGCCCACCGCGTCAGGCAGCCTGAAATCACGCTGACGACGGGGCCGTTGGACCCCGCGCACGGCTTCCAGTGGTCGTCGCGCCCCGACTGGTTCGTCGTGACGAAGGACGGGCGAATCCAGCAGAATTTCGCGGCTGCGGCCATGTGGGACGGCCAGGGCGCCGAATGGTTCCACGCCACGGGCAACGTCAACGGGGGGACATGGCGCACCGAAGCGGGTCTCGCCAGCGCCGAAGGGTCGCTGGCCACCGTGGCGTATCCGCTGCCGCCGGAGATGCCCAAGATCCGCTGGCACAACCGCGGGAAATTCGACGATTCGGAGGTGCGCCTCTACACGCAGGCGGACGGGCCGGTCTCCCTGACGGAAGTGCGCGCCGCCTGCATCGCGCCGCACATCGGCAACGCGGCCGCCAAGGGCTTTGTGAACTGGGGCACCTACCCCGTCGTGGAACGCAAGAAGGGCGAATGGATGATCCTGAACAAGGAGCCGCTCTGCGTCGCAAAGTTCGGCTTCACGGAGACCGAAATGGAATCGCCGCTGGACGCCAACGACAACTTCGGCGGGCAGTTCATCTCGGACGACGGAAAGTCGCTCTTCTACTTCCAGGCCGCCAAGCTGCACTGCTTCGCGCCGCGCGCCGTCCCCTACGACAACATCGCCGACAGCTTCCGCCTCATGCGCGCCTTCTCCTCGCAGGACGGATTCCAGTGGCAGTGGCGCTTCGTGGCGATTCCCGACGAAAAGGACCCGGTCGCCCTCCAGCACTACGGCATGACCACCGTCCGCGTCACAGGCGACTTCCGCCTCGGCCTTCTCCATGCCTACGACGTGGAGAAGCAGCAGATCTACAGCGAACTCATCTACAGCCGCGACGGCCTTGAATGGCGGCGTCTGGACGACCGCACGCCCTTCCTGCCCAACACGACCGCCCCCGGAAGCCCCTTCTTCGGCATGATCTTCGCCGACCTCGAGGCCACGCCCGTCTATGAATACAAGGACGACTTCTACCTCGCGATGGGCAGCCGCTGGCACCAGAGGCCCCACTTCTACTTCTGCTACTCGACGCCTGCGGACGATCCTGTGAAATACGACGCCAAGGCGCTGGAGCGGACCTACGGCAACCGCCAGCTGGCGGAGCGCTGGCCCTACTTCGAGGCCGTCGGCGGCTGGGAGGGCCTCGCGCAGGACTACAGGCGCTTCCACGACGGCGAGGGCTGCGCCCTCGGCTACGCCAAATTCCCGCGCAACCGCTGGGTTGCCGTCGCTTCCGACGGCGAGGGCACCCTGACGGGACGGCTCTGGTCCGCCGCAGGAAAGACGCTTTGGCTCAACGGCAAAGGCGAGTTCATGGTGGAACTGCAAAACGCCGACGGCACGCCGCTGGCGGGCTATTCAGGCGACGAGGCCGCGCATTTCAGCGGCGACTCCACCGCCGCGCCCCTCCGCTTCGGCGCAGGAACCGCCCTGCCCCCGACGCCCTTCCGCGCCATCGTCCGCCTCCGCCACGCCGAACTCTACACGCTTGAAATCAAATAGATGCCCCCCATGAAGACCGCCGCACACCTGTTCGCCACGCTCCTGCTCCTGACCATCGCCTTGGCCGCCCGCGCCGAATTCAAGGAGGACTTTGAGAGCTTCCAGCCCACAGCCGCCGAGGCGTGGAACGGCTGGGGCGCCTGGAGCAATTTCGCCGCAGGCCAGCTGGAAGTCGCCGAGGCCGACGGCGGCCACAGGCTCCGCCTCAGCGGCGCAGGGCGGCTCCGTGTGCGCATCAAGGAGGGCCTTCCCGCCGACAAGGACTTCCAGCTCGCCTTCGACTTCAAACGGCCGGCGGACGGCTCCCTCTATCTGCAGGCAGGCGAGAGCGGCAAGCCCTTCACCGCCGTCTTCGCTGTGGAGCCGAAAAGCGGCCGCTGCGTCTTCCATGTGGCCGACGAAAATGGCCAGAACATCATGCGGTCCACCGGCGTGGCTCTGCCCGCCGAGACAACAGTGCGCCTGACCATTGAGCGGAGGGCGGGCAAACTGCGTCTGCACGCCGCCACAACTGACGGAAAAGTCAACTTGGAAGGAGAGGAGATTGTAACACATAACTCCTTTGGCATCAATTACTTCAATATGATGTCCGTGGACGGCGCCTCTGGCGTCGCCTTTGAGTTGGACAACCTGCTGCTGAAGACGCTTGACGGCGCGACGGCCGCTCCTGCGGCACCGGCCGCGCAGGCGCCCGAATGGCCGTGGCCGCAGGGGGCGGGCGCCGCCGAAGTGCGCGCCAACCTCAAGGAGATGCCGCGCTTCTGGCAGGATCCCGCCTACGCCCCCGCGCCTGAACGCGAGAACTATCTGGCGGCCACCAACACGGGCCGCATCACCATGGTCACGCAGGAGGACTACCACAATGCCCTGAAGAGGTGGGCGCAGAACGATTTCGTCACGCTGGAGGAACTGGGGCGCACCTTTGAGGACGACCCCATCTATGTGGT
>CACZQQ010000506.1 GCA_902783355.1 uncultured bacterium | reverse complement strand
GACGCGGCTGATGGTCTTGTCGCCCACCAGGTCGCTGATGCGGTCGGCGGCCAGGGCGAAGGCGATGATGGAGGTCAGCGAGCCGGAGAGGACGGTCACGATGTTGGTCCAGAAGCCAAGGCCGATGAGCTTGGCGATGACGGAGCCGATGATGGGGCCGGTCCCTGTCATCGGGAAGAGGACGAAGAAGAAGATGCCGGGTATGCCGAGCTTCACCCACGTCTTCTTCTGGGCGGTGGCTTCGCTGGTCATGCTTGAGAAGCTCTTTTCGAGGAAGGGGATGTGGAAGATGCCGCGGCAGGAGAGGCTGAAGAGGGTGTTGAAGAGGAGGATGATGCTGGTGGTGATGAGGGCGTTCGAGAGGATGTTGTCGAAGATGGTCAGGTCCTCGTAGGCGGCGCCCTTGAGGACGCCGATGGCCGCGCCGCCGCTGACGTGGTAGCCGATGATCTTCCAGAGGTGGTTGGCGCGCTCCGGCGAGGAGACCATCAGGGCGAAGTAGTGTTCCACAAGCCACAGCACCGCTATCACGAAGAGGAGGAAGCTGTAGAACTCCGGCATGAAGACAAGCCGGAAGAGCCAGCCGTGGCGGTCGAAGAGCCCCTTGAAGAACCTGAAGAGCGGATGCTTTTCGGGGTGGAGGTGCGGCTTGATGGGGGGATTCCCTTTGGACATGGAGAGGCTACAGGGTGGTTTCAGGGTCTGTGAGAATGTATTTGAGGTCGGCGCTTCCGACGGCACGGCCTTCGTGCAGGAAGGACACCTGCGCGGCCCCCGCCCTGCCGGAGGTCTGGCAGGCGGCACGCATGTCCAGGCGGCCGCGCAGCGGGACAGGAGAGTCGAAGGACGCCTTGTCGATGCTCATGAAGAGCCCCAGCCTGCCGCGGTTCTCCGGCTGGGCCAGCACGTTGGCGCAGCAAAGCTGCGCGGCGCTCTCGACCATGAGGTAGGGCGGATAGATGTCCGCCTCGTCGTCCAGAAGGGCGTCCCCCGCGGTCAGGTTCTTGAAGCCGCAGGCGCGCTCCTTCTCCCGCCCCATCCCGTAGATGCCGTCCACCAGCAGGAAGGGCGGGCGGTGCGGCAGGACGCGCAGGATCTGCTCGGGGCCGCAGAGGCTGTCCGCCGGCGGGGCGGCCTCGTCGGCCGTTGGCGCTGGCGCGTCGGCGGCCTGGCCGTAGGGGGCCAGGACGAGCGTCCCGCCGGAGACGGGCGCGCCGTCCACGGCGCAGCTGGCCTTGAAGACGGCGAAGCCCTCCGGCGTGGTCTCCGCAATGGCCGTGGAGACATCCATCCGCGCGCCCGGCATGACGGGGCGGCGGAACTTGACGCGGCCGAGCGCCTTCAGGAAGAAGCGCTGCTCTCCGCGGAGGGCGCGCGCCAGAAGCGCGCTTGCCTGCGCCATCGCCGCCACCTGCAGCACGCCCGGCAGGATCGGCCTCCCGGGGAAGTGCCCCGCGAAGACAGGCTCGTTGGCGGAGAGGTACTTGACGCCGTGGGCGCAATTTAGCGTATCTCCTTCTGCTAGAAGCAATTGCGCACTATCCAGCATCAGCAGGGGCGCCTTCAGGCCGAGGCGTTTGGCAATCTCTTTGCGGCTATAGACGGTGGGCATGGGGCTCTTGTTGAAGTATTGACGCGCGTAACACGACATAAAATAATCGTTAATGCGCAAATGGCAACGGCTGGCTGGAGGAAGAGGGAAGGGCGGGTTCCGCCTGCCGCATGGGCGGCCAATTTCGCCTGGATGGCCAACTTAACCCGCCGCGGCGGGCATGGAGCGGCGTTGTTGCGTTATATTTTGTCAATTTCCTTAAACCTGTTTCTGTGCCGTACGTCGGCGGGACCTTCCCACCTCCCGCCGGCCTTAACCTGAACCTTAGCTAAGCAAGGAGAGCGAGCATGTCGGGAAAAATCAACACCCAGGACGGCAACTACGCAGCCGCCTACGTGGCCTATGCGCTGAGCGAGACCGCCGCCATCTACCCGATCACCCCGTCGTCCACCATGGGCGAATGGGTTGACCAGTGGGCCGCCGAGGACAAGCGGAACATCTGGG
>CACZQQ010000505.1 GCA_902783355.1 uncultured bacterium | reverse complement strand
CCTCCGGATTGCCGCCAGGCATGATGGAAGGCCCCTTCAGCGCACCCTCCTCGCCGCCGCTGACGCCCGTACCGATGAAGCGTATGCCTTTTGCTGCCAAGTCGTTAGTGCGGCGGATGGTGTCCTGGAAGAAGCTGTTGCCGCCGTCGATGATGATGTCGCCGGGGGAGAGGAACGGAACGATCTGCGCGATCATCTCGTCCACGGGCTTGCCGGCCTTGATCATGAGCATGATGCGGCGGGGGGCCTCCAGGCTGGCGCAAAGCTCCTCGATGGAGTGACAGCCGATGAACTTCTTGCCGGCGCCGCGGCCGCCCACGAAGGCGTCCACCTTCTCCGTGTGGCGGTTGAAGAGCGCCACCGTGAAGCCGTTGCGCTCCATGTTCAGGACCAGGTTCTCGCCCATGACGGCCAGGCCTACCAGGCCGATGTCTGCTTTCTTTGTCATCGCTTGATTCCTCTATGTGATTGATTTCCAAAAAATTGTATTCATCCAAAGACGGGCAGGATGTGGCGCTCCAGGATGTTGGTGGCGACGTTGCGGGAGACGGCGGCCTCGTGCTCCTTGAGGGCATTCAGATATTCGTCGCCCAGTTCGGCGGCCACCTTGAAGGCGACATGCAGCATCTGGCGGAAGTGGCGGTTGTAGAGGGGGCACTTCTGGTCGTGGCGCAAGGCGCCCGTGAAGGCCTCCGTCGTCCAGTTGTTAACCTCTTCAGGTGCAGGAAGTTGCGACCAATCGATGTCGATGACGGTGGCGTAGGGCTTGCGCAGCTCGTCGAAGCGCCCGTAGGCCGCCGCGTAGATCTTCTTGGCGAGGGCCAGGCCGCTGCCGCCCGCCTCCGCCAGCCCGATGAGCTCCTCCAACCACGTCGTGCCGGCGGTCTTCAGATGGAGGCCCGCGCCGAAGCGCTTGATCGCCTTGTTCATGATGGGGTAGATGGAGAACTTGTCGCTGCCGGAGTGGACGCTGAGCTTCAGGTTCTTCGGCAGGGCGAAGCGGCCTACGGCGTAGGCGATGACCGCCAGGTCCTCGTTGAACTCGCGCTCGAACTGCGCCAGGTCGCCCACGTAGTCCACGCCCTTGTTGAAGCGGCCGCTGAACTTGGGGGCGATGGTCTGCGCGGGAATCCCTTCGTCGGCGATGGCCGCCAGGATGAAGAGCATGTCGGTGGGACGCTGCGGCAGGTCGGTCTCGTCCATGGAGACCTCCGCGATCAGCGCGTCCGCGCCGCCCTTGGCCTGCTCGATGTGGCGGTAGAGCTTGCCGGCCTCCTGCACCGCCAGCAGGAACTTGGCGGCGATCTGGCGGGCCTCGGCCTCCGTGACAACCATGGGGGCCGCCAGCCCGTCAATGGCAATGGGCGTGTTCAGCAGGTCGCGGTGGCGCGCGATGAAGGCGTCGATGTCGGCCTGCGCGGCGGGCTTGCCCGTGAAATCGGCCACGTCCAGCGTGAAGAAGTCGCTGGCCTCCATGAACCAGTCGACGTTGCCCAGGCCGATGTGGTCGGCGTCCACGTGGTATTCGCCGTAGTATCCCGCGGCCATGACGGCGGCGGTGACCTCGTCGCGCACGTCGGCGGGCTCGGTGCCGATGATGGTGTGTTCGCGGTTGGACTTGTTCCAGACGGGCACCACCTGGATGCCGCGCGCCTGCGCCGCCATGACGGCGCGCAGCTGCGAAAGCGCCTCGCGTCCGAAACGGTCGCCGACGCCCATGCTGTATTTGGCCAGTTGCATGATGTTGAATCTCCTTGTTTGCGTTTCTTCGGAAATCGAGGGTACTATGTACCCTCCGCCGTTTTTTGCAACCCGACTGGCACAGTTTTTGGGGCGCTTCAACCGCAACGGCCAAATCCGTGCTATATTCCTTTTGCGCTCACTTCAACAACCCGTCCCCCTACTGCGAGAGAACCATGCGATTCGTTGCCATCCAGCCCCCCTATGCCCCTTCCCCCGAGCAGGCCGATGCCTCCGTGGAGGCCATCGTCCGCGAACTGGACGCCTGCGACCAGAACTGCGATTTGATCCTGACGCCCGAATACAGCAACGCGCCCTCCGCCTTCGCCGCGGAGACGCTCGCCCCCTTCGTCCGCCGCCATACGCCGCGCCTGGAGGAGGCCGCGCGGAACGCCGCGCGCCGCTGCGGGGCCGTCGTCGCCCTCAGCCTCGCCGCCGAGGGCGCGGACGGACGCTTCCGCAACGTGACGCGCCTCTACGGCCGCGACGGCGAGCCCGTCGGCGCATACGCGAAGCGCCATCTGACGGCCGCCGAGATCAATGTCCTGAAGATGGACGACGGCTACACATGGGACGCATCGCAGGCGCCTGAGATCGTGGAGGTCGACGGTCTCCGCTTCGGCTTCCTCATCTGCTACGACACCTATTTCGAGGAATTCGTGGCGCGTCTGGCGGCGGCGCGGCCGGACGTGGTGCTCGTCTCCTCCTTCCAGCGCGGCGAGCGGCAGGACATCCTGCGCCTCCAGAGCCAGATGACCGCCTTCCGCTGCAACGCCTACGTGCTGCGCGCCTCCCTCTCCATGGGGGCGGACGCCACGACGGGCGGCATGTCGCTTGTCGCCTCTCCTGACGGCCACCTGCTGGCGGAGTTCGGCAGCCGGACGGGGCGCCTCGTCTGCGACGTGGCGGACCCGACGTGGAAGCACACGCGCAGCAACACCTACGGCGGCGCGCCCGTGCGCAACGACCACTTCATCGAACAGGGGCGGCGGCCGTGGCTCTACCGCCCCTGCGGCAGCATGACGGTGCCCGGCGACGCGGAGATGCCCTATCCACGCATCTGCGCCCACCGCGGCTTCTCCAGCATCGCCCCCGAGAACTCGCTGCCCGCCTTTGGCGCCGCCATCGCCATGGGCGCCCCTGAAATCGAGCTGGACGTGCGTTTCACGAAGGACGGCGTGCCCGTCAGCATCCACGACGGACAGCTGGAGCGCGTCTCCAACGGCACGGGCAACGTCAGCGACCGCACGCTCGCCGAACTGCAGGCGCTTGATTTCAGCGGAAAATACGCTAACTCATTGGGCGGCATGACGATATTGACATTGGACGAAGTGCTGCGGCGCTTCGCGCGCCATGCGGTCGTCAACATGCACATCAAGAGCGTCGGCTTTGACTCCGACCAAAAGCGCGTCACGACGGAACTCTATCCGGAGGAGTATCTTGGGAAAATCCTCTCTCTTCTGGACAAATACGACTGCCGCCGGCACGTCTATTTCATGGGCAGCATGGACGTGCAGCGGCGCGCCCTCCAGATGGCGCCCGACATCCCGCGCTGCATGAGCGCCTTCCCCGACCCGTGGGAGATTGTGGACAGGGCCGTCGCCTGCAAATGCAGCAAGGTGCAGCTCTTCAAGCCGCATTTCGACCGCGAAGTGATCGACCGCGCCCATCGGAACGGCCTCCGCGTCAACGTCTTCTGGAGCGACGACCCGCAGGAGGCGCGCCTATTCCTCGAAATGGGCGCCGACTGCATCCTCTCCAACGACTACTGGAACGTCGCGCAGGCCCTCAAGGCCTTCCTGAAGGGGAGATAGTCGCCGGCGGGCATGCCCCAATGCTGTTTCGGTCAGGCATTTCCCAATACGGACACATGCCCTGACAGCAGCTTCCAGATGGGCACGACTTCGATGCCGCCGTCCAGCACCTTCTCCTCGTCCCATGTGACCAGAAGCAGCCGCTGGATGCCGAGTTTCTGTCCGGCCTTGAGGAGCGGCATGACTTCTCGTTTCATCGTGTCGGGGGCATTTACGCTCCAGCAGACTTGAACGAGGCATGTCTGGCGGTTCTGCCTGTCCGTGACATGGAAATCAACCTCTTTGCCGTCGGGGGTGTTGTAGTAGCCAATCTGGCATTTGCAGCGGCGCAGATGAAGATAGACCAGATTCTCCAGCAGCCAACCGCGGTCGGCGGTCGGGTCATCGGCCATCGCTCTGACAAGCCCGATGTCCACTAAATAAATCTTGTCTGGATTGACCATCTTCGCCTTCTCTGACGAAGTGTGGAGTTCCGTGCGGTACAGGAGACATGCCTCTTCCAGATATTCGACGAAAGCAAAGAGGTCGTTCTTGGCGCATTTCACCTGCATCCCCTGATTCAGTGTCTTCCAAAAGGCAGAGACGCTGAATTTCTGCGAATCATTGTTATACAGATATGAAAGGAGGCGCCGCAAGGCCGTGATGTTGACGATATTGTGGCGTTCCACGACATCCTTCAGCACCACCATGTCGCTGTATTCCTGCAAGACTTCGCCGCGTGTCATGGCGTCCGCGTATTGATAGACCTCCGGGAAGCCGCCGATGCGGAAGAACTCTTCCATGCCGTGCCGCAGCCTCGCGATGGTGTCGTCGGAAAGGAGGTCCGGCACCTTGTCAAATACGCCGCGGTGGCGCAAGTACTCGCCGAAGGAGTACGGCAGCAGTTCCACGCTGACGGAACGGCCCCGCATAGCGGTGGCGATTTCCGTCGTCAGAAGCTTTGAGGAGGAACCTGTCAGGACGATGTGCACATCCGTGGTGTCCAGCAGACGCCGCACAAAGCGCTCCCAGCCCTCCACATTCTGTATTTCGTCAAAGAAGAAATAGCATTCCCGCCTGCGGTTGTCCGGCCACAGGTTGTAGTAGGCGTCCAAAATGCTCTGGCAGTCCTCCAGGCGAAAGCCGTCAAGACGGT
>CACZQQ010000504.1 GCA_902783355.1 uncultured bacterium | reverse complement strand
GCTTCGGCGACCACGCCGCCAAGCCCCTCGATGTCCAGCGCGTTCCGTGCGGCGAAGTACTCCACGCGGCGCACGTTCTGCGCAGGGCACTGCAGGTTCTGGCAGCGCCACGCGGCGAATTGCGGGTCGCGGCTGACGGGCTGCCCGCAGGAGGGGCATTTGCCGTCGATGGCGGCGCGGAAGTCGTAGCGCTTCGCGTCGGCGGGGCGCGCCTCCATCACCACCTTGACCACGGCGGGAATGACCTCGCCCGCCTTCTCGATGAGCACCGTGTCGCCGATGCGGATGTCCTGCCGCGCGATCTCGTCCTCGTTGTGGAGGGTCGCGCGGGAGATGGTGGAGCCGGAGAGGAAGACGGGCTCCAGTTCGGCGACAGGGGCCAGGATGCCTGTGCGCCCCACCTGGATGGTGATGCCGCGCACCTTCGTGGCGGCGCGCTCCGGCTCGAACTTGTAGGCCTTGGCCCAGCAGGGCGCCTTGGCGGTCATGCCAAGCGTTTCGCGCTGGCGGAAGCTGTCCACCTTGATGACGGCGCCGTCGGTGTCGTAGGGGAAGTGGCGGCGCGCCTCGTCCAGCTCGCGGATGGCGGCGACGATGCCCTGGAAGTCGTGGGCGACGCGCATCCACGCCTGCGTGCGCAGCCCCAGCTGCGTGAAGGCCGCCAGCAGCTTCTGCTGCGAATCGATGTCGGGGCGGCCGTCGATGCGGCCCTGCGTGTAGAAGAAGATGTCGAGGGGGCGGGCGGCGACTTCGGCGGGGTCGAGCAGCTTGACGGAGCCGGCCGTGGCGTTGCGGGCGTTGGCGAAGGGCTCGAGCCCTTCGGCGAGGCGGCGGTCGTTCAGCAGGGCGAAGCCGTCCCGCGGCATGTAGCATTCGCCGCGCGCCTCGAAGAAGGGCGGGGGCGTGTCGGCGGCCAGACGAAGCGGCACGGACGGAATCGTGCGGATGTTGGCGGTGACGTCGTCGCCGCTCTTGCCGTTGCCGCGCGTGACGGCCTGCGTGAAGACGCCGTTCTCGTAGCGGACCGCGATGGAGATGCCGTCGATCTTCGGCTCGATGACGTAGGTGGGCGTCTCGCCGTGGAGGCCGCGCAGGACGGATTCGTGGAAGCGCTCCAGGTCCGCCGTGTTGTAGGTGTTCTCCAGCGAGAGCATGGGGATGCTGTGTGGGACGGTCACGAAGCCCTCGGAGACGCCGCCGTGCATGCGGCGCGTGGGGGAGTCGGGCGTCACCAGCTCCGGATGGGCGGCCTCCAGCTCGCGCAGCTCCGTGTAGAGGGCGTCGTATTCGCGGTCGCTGATCTCCGGCCTGGCGTCAATGTAGTAGAGGCGGTCATGGTGGCGGATCTGCCGCCGCAGGGTCTCCGCTCTCTCTTGTAATTCATTGATTTGCATATATTTATAGAAGACTAGTATGTCATCTTGAGATGGAGGGAGGAGACGTGCGGCGTGCAGGGGCGGCCGGCGTTGTCGTAGCGCGGATTGTCGGTCATCTCCTCCGTGACGCCCATGAAGTATTCGCCCTTCATGCCCTGGATGTCGATGGTGCCATCCGTGTCCAGCGTGACGATGGCGTGGACGGGCTTTGTGTAGATGATAGTGTGGTGGGCGTTGGTGAACTCGTCGGTGAGGGCCTTGGGATAGAAGGTGTGGGCGTTGGGGAGGTAGTCGTAGGAGGTGGAGTTCAGCTCCATGAAGAGGACCTTCTCGCGGATGCGGAAGAAGTCGCGGTGGTGGTGGCCGTTGATGCAGAGGCGGACTTTGCCGGGGCATTTGCGGTTGGCGGCGTCGATGAGTTCGAGGATCTCCGCGACGTTGGGGACGTCGTCGAGGCGCTCCAGGCTGCCGTGGCTGAAGAGGACGCAGGGGAAGGGCGATTCGTCGATGGTCTTGCGCAGCCATTCGACCTCTTCCGGCGGCACCATCTCAAAGGCGTCCAGATGCTTGTAGTAATTGAACCCGTCGTAGTGGTGGAACTTGTTGCCGTCCAAATAGTAGTTCGTGTCCACGATGATGAAGCGGAATCCGTTCTGGTCGAAGAAGTAGTGGCCTTTTTCAAGATGGAATGCCTTGAGGGTCTCGGCGTAGGGGGCGCGGTCGGAATCGTGGTTGCCGATGACATGGTGGACGGGCATCGGGAAGGCGTCGTAGGCCTTCAGGAGCGGCTCGGCCACGCGGACGCTGTGGCAGAAGTCGCCGCAGCAGATGACGAAATCGACGTCGTTGTCGATGGCACGCTGCCGGATGGCGGCGAGGCGCTCCTCGGCCTGCGTGTAGAAGACGCCTGGATGGTAGTGGAGGTCGGCGAAGGCGGAGAAGCGGATGCGGCTCATGGGGCTCCTTCAGATGAGATAGATGTCCTCGGGGAGATTGCGCTCGATGTGCTTGCCGTAGTGGGCCTCCTGCCAGGCCATGCGCCAGAGGGTGGCGGCCTCCTCGCGGTCCATCCGCGAGTTCTGGATGTAGCCCGTGCGGAAATGGCCCATCATGCGGTAGAAGAGGGCCGGGTCGTCGGCGGCGAGGCGCCCGTTGGAGGCGAGGAACTGCGCCACGTTGTGCGCCCGCAGACGCAGCGACAGCGGCGCGGGGTGCGCGAAGACGTTGTCGCAGTCCACCAGGCAGACGGGATAGGGGCATTCCTCCTGAAGGTAGTCGTTGGCGACATAGTTGGCGGCCTTGGCGTCCTTGTGGTAGATGCCGCCCGCGTGGAGGCGCGCCAGCAGCTCGCCGCATCCCGCGAAGAGCTTGGCTGCGTCGGGGCGCGTGGCGTAGTCGGCGGGATGGAAGCTGCCCTTGCCGCAGTCGCCGAAGATGAGGTAGTCGCTGCCGGTGGAGCGGCTGTGGTAGGCGGCCAGGCAGGAGGGGGTGAAGCTCTTCATGAGCGCCGTCCCCTTCTTCGTGCGGCGGGACTGGCTGCGCAGATGCCACCACGGCGTCTTCCTATATTCCTTAATAATATAGGAGACGGTGTAGCCGCCCGTGCGGCGGATGGCGACGCGCGTGACGGCGCGCTTGCCGATGTTGCGCAGCGCCTTGCCGTTGTCGCAGAGGCGATGGTGGGCGGCGACCAGCTCATGGATCTCCTGCTGCGTGAGGGGCGCATCCTCCTGCGCGTTAGCCAGCGGGGTCGCGGTGGCGGCGGCGATGGCCTCGTCCGCCCAGTTGCCGCCCAGAAGCATCTGCGCGGCGGCGACGGTGTCGTCCGTGACATGGGTCAGCTCGCGCTGGATGAGCATGAAGGCGTCCTCCAGCGTGGCGTTGTGGAAGGGGGAGGAGGGGATGACGGGAAGCCCCGCCGCATTGACCAGCTGGTGGAAGACGCAGTCGGCGGTGCAGATGAGGGGCAGGCCGGTGGCCATGGCCTCCGGCAGGATGTAGGGATGGTCGTCCACGCGCACCGGATGCATGAGGATGTCGGCGGCCAGCATGAGCTCCTCCAGGGGGAACTCCTTGCCGACGACGTGGAGCTGCCGCAAGGTGTCCATGCCCATGCGGTTCATGGTGGCGCGGACGTTCTCCAGGCCGGAGAGCCCCCTGGGGGCGAAGACGACCAGCTGGAGGCTCTCGCGCTTCTCCGGAGGCATGTTCTGGCAGGCGGCCAGGGTGCGGTCCACGCCATGGCGCACTTCGTCGTCCGCCCGCTGCAGCAGCACGAGGGAGGCCTCGATGACATGGAGCTTCTGGCGGACCTGGTTCCGGAGAAGAAGGCGCTCCTCCGTGTTCTTGGGGAGCTTCTTGGCCAGGAGGATGGGCGGCGTCAGCTGGATGCAGCGGCTGGCGTCCACACCGTAGGTGTGCTGGAGGACGGCGAGACGGCCGTGGTCGAAGCTGGCGACGAGGCCCTTGGACTGGGTG
>CACZQQ010000503.1 GCA_902783355.1 uncultured bacterium | reverse complement strand
TTCTTCAGGCAGCCACCCGCCTTCCAAGGGGTTCGGGGGATGTGCCCCCGTCGTTTGTAACTTCTTCAGGCAGCCACCCGCCTTCCAAGGGGTTCGGGGGATGTGCCCCCGTCGTTTGTAACTTCCACCTAACAACTCCATTCCAACAGGAGCCTTCTCCATGACCGACAACGAATACAAGCTGAATGAAAACCGCGCCCGCCAGTTCTACGCCAAACTGCTCACGCAGTTCATCGAGGACGAGCGCCCCTTCACAGGCACGGTTGCCTCCTCGCACGACCCCGTTTCATACGATAACCGCTTGAAACTCAAGTATTTACAACTTTCAGAGAATCAAGTCTGGGGCGGCCCGTGGGAGAGCGCCTGGATGCATCTGGAGGGCACGATTCCGGCGGCGTGGCGCGGCAGGCCCGTCCTCTGCCATCTGGCGGTCGGCGGCGAGGGGCTTATCTTCGACGCGGAGGGCGTCCCCTGCTACAGCCTGACCAACACGTGCGCCTTCGACCACAACTTCCGCAAGGAATTCTTCCGCCTGACCGACAAGGCGGCGCCCGGCAAGTTCGACCTGTGGATCGAGACCGCCGCAAACACCCTCTTCGGCGCCGCCCACGACGAAACCTGCCCCGAACACGCGCGCCTCTGCGGACGCGCCGAAGTCCTGCGCTACGGCCTCTTCCGCGAGGAGGTCTGGGCGCTCCGGCTGGACGTGGAGGTCGTCATGGGCCTCCTGCACATCGCCCGCATGGCGGACGACCCCGCCAAATGCGACTCGCCCGCCTTCCCGCGCGGCAGCGCCCGCGAGCGCCAGGTCATGGCGGCCCTCATGCGCGCCGTCGACGCCTACGCGGACGACCCCGCCAACGCCACGGCGGCGCGCGCCGTCCTCAAGGAGGTCCTCGGCAAGCCGGCGCTCAAGTCGGCCATGACGGTCACCGCCGTCGGCCATGCGCACATCGACACGGGCTGGCTGTGGCCCGTCCGCGAGACGCGCCGCAAGTGCGCCCGCACCTTCGCCTCGCAGCTCTTCCTCATGGACAGATACCCCGACTACTGCTTCGGCGCCTCGCAGGCGCAGCAGTACCAGTTCATGAAGGAGGACTATCCCAAGCTCTACGAGCGCATCAGGAAGCGCGTCAAGGAGGGCCGCTGGGAGCTGCAGGGCGGCATGTGGGTCGAGGCGGACTGCAATCTGGCCTCCGGCGAGTCCTTCATCCGCCAGTTCCTCCACGGCAAGAACTTCTTCAAGAAGGAGTTCGGCGTGGAGGTCCGCAACATGTGGCTGCCGGACGTCTTCGGCTATTCGGCCGCCCTGCCCCAGATCATCACGAAATGCGGCTGCGACCGCTTCCTCACCCAGAAGATGTCCTGGAGCGAAACCAACCACTTCCCCTTCAACTGCTTCCACTGGGTCGGCATTGACGGCACCTCCATCCTGAGCTTCTTCCCGCCGGAAAGCACCTACAACGCCACCCTCATGCCGAGCCTCCTCAACTTCGGCGCCAACAACTTCCCCGAGAACGACTTCATCAACGAATCGCTCTCGCTCTTCGGCATCGGCGACGGCGGCGGCGGCCCCAAGGAGGAGTACATCGAGCGCGGCCTGCGCTGCGCCAATCTCGAAGGCTGCCCGAAGGTCAGGTTCGGCCGTGCCGACAAGTTCCTCGAAGGCCTCGGCAAATATGCCGACCAGCTGCCCTCGTGGCACGGCGAACTCTATCTGGAGAAGCACCGCGGAACCCTCACTACGCAGGCGAAGGTCAAGCGCGGCAACCGCAAATGCGAGGAGGCCCTGCAGGCCACCGAAGCCCTCTACGTCCTCCTGGGCGCCAAATACCCCGCGGCGGAACTCGACCGCCTCTGGAAGCTGACCCTCCTCAACCAGTTCCACGACATCCTGCCCGGCTCCTCCATCGCATGGGTCTACAAGACCACCCATCAGGAGCACGCCGAAATCCTCGCGGCCTGCGATAAATTGCAGAAATCATTGGGCGGCAAGGACAAGGAGTGGTGCACCTTCGTGAACACGCTCGACGTCCCCTTCTGGGGGCTTGTCGCCCTGCCCGACGGATGGGCGGGCGCCGAACAGTGCCTCTGCCAGAAGGCCGCCGACGGCACCGTCCTCGCGCTGGTCGCCGTCGACGCGTTGGGCACGCTCGCCCTCAAGCGCAGCCAGGAGCCCGCCCCCGCCGGAAAGGCCGCCGCCTTCCGCCAGGGCGCCGTCGTCCTGGAGAACGAATGGCTGCGCTGCACGGTGGACGACAAGGGGCGCCTCCTCTCCCTCGTGGAGGTCCCCAGCGGCCGCGAGTTCCTCAGCGCCCCCGCCAACGTCCTCTCGCTCTATGTCGACACGCCACGCTCCGACGACGCATGGGACATCGACCTGGACTACAGCCGCAACCGCCTGCCCATCGAGCCGCAGGAGGTCCAGGCGAAGGCCGTCAAGGGCCCCGGCTTCCAGGAGTGCACCTTTACATATAGATTGGGGAACTCCACGGTCACGCAGACCATCCGCCTGGCGGGCGTCTCGCCGCGCCTCGACTTCATCACGCATGTCGACTGGCACGAAAGCCACCGCATGCTGCGCGCTGCCTTCCCCGTCGCCGTCGACGCCAACGCCCGCGCCAACTACGACATCCAGTACGGCTTCCTCGAACGCCCAACCCACAGCAACACATCGTGGGACCAGGCCCGCTTCGAGGTCTGCATGCACAAGTTCGTGGACCTGGGCACCGAACAGGGCGGCGTCGCCCTCCTCAACGACTGCAAATACGGCGTGCGCGTGACGCCCGGCCTCATCGACATCAACCTCCTCCGCTCGCCCAAATACCCCGACGACACCGCCGACCAGGGCGAACACGACTTCACCTACTCCCTCATGCCCCACCAGGACGACTTCCGCTATGTCGGCGTCCAGACGGAGGCCGCCTGCCTCAACCGCGCCCCCGTCCGCCTCGCCGGCAAGGTCGCCCCCAAGACGCGCCTCGCCCTCAAGTGCGAGGAGATCGACAACAACAGCAGCCCCGTCACCATCGAGACCGTCAAGCAGGCGGAGGACGGCAAGGGCGTCATCCTGCGCATCGTGGAACGCCACGGCCGCAACAGCAGCGCCCTCCTGACGCTGCCCAAGGGCGTCACGCAGGTCGCCGAGCAGGACATGATCGAATGGCGCACCCTCCGCGAGCTGCCTGTCGTGGACGGTGCCGTCGCCCTCGCTCTCAAGCCCTTCGAGATACTGACCCTGCGCCTGAAGTGATGTGGCCAGCCGCGGACTGGCCACTCAGGACGGCCGGGCCAATAGGGTTTCAGCCAGGACTGGCATTCAGAACGGTAACTGAAAAAGGGAGCGGCCGGAATACCCCGCACGCCCTGCGGCCTTCCCCGCAGCCGAAAAGCTCAACCTGCCCGGCGTCCTGAGTGGGCAGCCCGTGGCTACCCACAGATGCGGCGCGAAAAATCCGCAGCCGAAAAGCCCGACCTGCCCGACGTCCTGAGTGGGCAGCCCGTGGCTGCCCACATCCCCAATGCGCATCCGCACCGACTCTTTGTGGCCAGCCGCGGGCTGGCCACTCAGGACGGCCGGGCCAATAGGGTTTCAGCCGCAGGCGGGCGGCCGTGCACAGCTTCTGCCTACTTGTTCAGCATTTCGGCGTAGTCGGCCAGGCCCTGTTCGCCGTAGGCGCGGAAGTAGGCGCCGTCCATGAAGACGGCGAAGGTGGTCATGCTCTTGATGCCCAGCGAGGCGTAGAAGTCGAAATCGATGTCCATGACCTCCTTCGACGGGCGGACCTCCACCGCCGGATGACGGTAGTTGCTGAAGAGGGAGACGTCCAGATAGTATTCGAGCATGTGGGTCGTCTCGGCGGGGAAGATCTCCAGCAGACGCTTCAGGTTGTCCAGGACGCGGCGGTTGGTGGCGCACTCCTTGTCCGTGATGGCGTGCATGTAGCAGCGTTCGATGGGCGCAAACTCAAGGAAGACATTGGGTTCCGGCTTGACGACGGTCGGCGGCTCCATGAGTTCCAGATAGGCCAGATAGGGGACGGTCGCCTGCGGATCCACCGCGCGCGCCGCCTTCGCCAGCAGGTTCACCGCCATGAGCGACTGGTCGGAGGGCGACAGCTTTGCGCATTCG
>CACZQQ010000502.1 GCA_902783355.1 uncultured bacterium | reverse complement strand
GGTTCTCGCGGTTGGCGTCCGCCGCGACGGCGGCGACGGTGGCCAGGCCGGCCTCGTCGAAGCTGAAGCGGTTGCGGACCTGGCTCAGGAGGGTCGTCTCCAGCGTCTCCTCGACGGGCGTGCCGTTCAGGTTCCACTCCTGGAGGGCGAAGTGGATGGCCTCCAGCTCGCTGGATTCGGGCTCGATTTCGAGGAGGCGGCAGAAGTCGTCGTCGGAGGCGGTGAAGAAGGAGGGGCGGCTGTTGGAGGAGGTGTTGTACTGGATGCCGCGCGGCGGCACGATCATCACCGCCGCGTTGATGACGTTCCGCCAGTTGGGCAGCCAGTAGAGCTCCTCCTTGAACTGCATTGCGCCGTCGCGCGGCAGCGTGTAGAAGCCCTCCGCCTCGTATTCGGCGGCCTCGTAGCTGTTGACCTTCACCAAGTCGTCCTTGTCCACGTAGTCCTGGTAGCAGTTGATGAAGTCGTCGACGGCCTCGATGAGGTCGGCGTCGTCGGAGGCGTCGAGCCCCTGCTTGAGCTGGCTGAGGCCGGTCACCTTGAGGGGCGTCTCTGCGGAGACCAGGTAGACGACGGTGGCGCCTTCGTCCATCTCGTGGGGGCGCCCGTCCAGCATCCACGGGTCGTAGCCTTCGTCCTCGCGTTCGGTGGCGGTGTCGCGGCCGAGGGTGCGGTTGGTGAAGAGGCGCCTGTCGGTCAGATGGAGCCAGAAGGCGGTTTCGGCGGCGGATTCGGCGCGGTAGCGCATCGACAGCTTGGAGGAGACCTGGTAGGCCTCCTTGGAGATGAGCTGCGAGACCATCATCATGTGCGCCAGCAGGAGCATGACGGCCGCAAGGACCCCCATGACCATCATGAGTGCCAGGCCGGATTCGCCGCGCGGATGGATGAAGCCCTTCCCCTTCATCGCTTGTCCTCGCTCAGGGGCTCCCATTTGCCGTAGCGCTCCCGGTAGGAGTTGCCCATGGTGCGCCGCAGATAGCATTCGTCGGTGCCGTCCTGCCAGTGGATGGTCATGGCGACCGCCAGCGGCGCGTCCATGCGTTCGCTGTCCGTCGTCTCCCACTCCTCCAGCCAGAGAAGCCTGTTGCCCCAGTCCTCGTCCGTGTCGTCGCTCCAGTCCGCATAGCGGAACTCGATGGAATCCACCTTGTCGGCCAGCTTGACGACGTGGAAGCGGTCGCCGACGTCTCCCCAGTCGAAGAAGGGGCGGTCGGTGTATTTGAGGAAGAGGGTGCCGCCCTCGACGAAGAATTCGGCGAAGCGCAGGCTTCCCTCGTCGGCGTCGTGGAGGGGATGGAGGTAGGCGGCGCGCAGGCCGTAGATGTCGCCCACGATGAAGGGGAACTCCTCCCCCTCGTCGTCCCGCCAGATGAAGGGGACGATGTTGCTCAGCACGCCGTCCACCGCGCGGTCCAGGGCCAGGCGCGCGTTCAGCTGGTTGCGCTTGGAGACGATCTGGAGCCAGCTGCTGGTGACGCCCTGCGAGAAGCCATAGAGGCCCAGGGCGATGAGCATGGTGATGGTGGTGGCGATCATCAGCTCCAGGAAGGTGAAATGGCGACGGAGCTGCCCCATCACTTCGCCCCCATGTTGACGATGCCCAGGTCTTCCTCCTCCTTCAGGAGCTTGCGGACCCGTTGCTCGGCCAGCGGCTGCCCGTCCTCGCCATGGAGCGTGACGCAATATTCCGCCAGGAGCCATCCCTGGATGCTCTCGTAGGCCTGTTCGGGGAGACCCTCCTCGACGGCGGCGACGGTGCATTCGGCGCTCATGTTGGACGGCAGGAGCCCGTCCGGCACGTGCGCGTCCGGCCCCGCCAGCAGGAAGAACTCCACGGCGTTGGCCAGATAGTGCTCGCGGTCGCGCCGCCGCATCTCCCGCAGGATGTCGGCCCGCGCGGTCCCCACCACGGTGAGGGACGCCACGGCGCTGATGGCCAGCAGCATCGCCGCGATGGAGACTTCCAGGAGGGTGAAACGATGATGGCGGGTGAAGGATGTCATTGGAAAGCGGTTTTCCTATGCCCTGGCGACTGTCAGGACGGAGACCTCGGCGGCGCCGGCCGCCGCCAGTGCCTCCGCGCAGGCCGCCAAGGTCGCGCCGGTCGTCATCACGTCGTCCACCAGCAGGACGGACTTGCCGCGCAGGCGGTCCGCCCTTGTAACGGAGAAGGCGCGGCGCATATTGCGGCGGCGCGCCGCCGCGTCCAGCCGCGCCTGGTGGCCGGTGGCGCGCTTCCGCCGCAGGGCCTCCACGACGGGCAGGCCGAGGCGGCCGGAGAGCAGGCGGCACAGCAGCGCCGCCTGGTTGAAGCCGCGCGTCATCTGGCGCAGCGGATGCAGGGGGACGGGCACCAGCACCTGCGGCCGCGCGGGCGTGCCGTGGCGCCGCCAGGCGCGCGCCATCTCCGTGGCGAAGTAGTCGGCCAGGGCGGTCTGCCGGCCGTACTTGTAGGCGCGCACGAGGTCGCCGGCCTCGCCGTGGTAGTCCAGCGCGGAGACGCCGCGGAACCACGGCGGCGGATTTTCGGCGCAGCGGCGGCAGACGCCGCTGGCGACGGCGTGGAGCGGGCCGCCGCAGGCGCGGCAGCGGGCGGCCTCCCCCTCCGGCAGGCGCGCGACCGCCTCCGCGCAGGTTTCGCAGAGGGCGCCCCGCGGCGCGAGGCGCTCCTGGCAGCGCGGGCACAGCGGCGGCGCGACAAGCCTGTCCAGCCAGCCGATGGTCTTTTTGAAGAAGCCGCCTATTCGCACAGTTTCATGTCCTTCAGGAACTGCCGGCGGCGCCGCCAGTTGGGCACCACCTTCACGAAGAGCTTCAGGTCCACCTTCGGGTGCTGGCACAGCTCGGAGATCTTCCTGGCGGCCTGTCGGCGCAGCGCCTTGATCATGCGGCCGCCCTGGCCGATGACGATCCCCTTGTGCGCCTCGCGCTCCAGGTTCAGCGTCGCCTCCACCTGCAGCAGCGCGCCGTCGTCCCGCCAGGAATCCACGGAGACGGCGATGCAGTGCGGGATTTCGTCCTGGAGGCGCTCCAGCAGGGTCTCGCGGATGAGGTCGGCCGCCACGTCCCGCTCGTAGGCGGTGGTAATCTCTTCGCGGTCGTAGAGGAAGACGCCCATGGGGAGGAGGGCCTTGAGGCGCTCCATGAGGGCGCGGGCGCTTGTCGCGTCCGTCGCGGTCAGGAGCACGGGGTCGCAGGAGGGCAGAGACGCCCGGAAGAAGCTGAGCGTGGCGGCGCGCTGCGCCTCCGTGCTGACGTCGCATTTGTTGAGGGCGAGCACGACGGGCTTTCCGCAGCCGGCCACGATCTTGGCCACCATGGCGTCCTCCTCGCCGGGGGCGCGCGTGGGGTCCGCCAGGCACAGCACGATGTCCGCGTCCTCGACGACCTTCGCGACGGTCTCGTCCATCGCCTCGTCCAGCGCGATGTGGCCTGGATGGACGCCTGGCGAATCGAGGAAGACAACCTGGGCGTCGGCGTCGTTGTAGATGCCGAGCATGGCGCGCCGCGTCGTCTGCGGCTTTGCGGAGACGGCGGCCAGATGGCACCCCAGCAGCGTGTTCAGCAGCGTGGACTTGCCTGTGTTCGGCCGCCCCAGCAGGGCCACGTAGCCCGTGCGCCCCTTCTGCGGAATCTCCAGCGTGCTCTCCATCCGTTCGCCCTCTATTTCTTTGACTTGTCGGGGATCTGGAGGACCTGGCCTACGCGGAGGACGTCCGCGGACTTCAGGCCGTTGAGCTCCATGATCTCCTTGACTGTGACGCCGGCCGCCTTGGCGATGGTGGAGAGCGTGTCGCCGCTGGCCACCGTGTAGTCGAAGACCTTGCCGGAATAGGCCGGCCTGGGGGGCGTCTTGGGGGCGCCGCCGCCGTTGCCGAGCAGCTTCTTCAGGTCCTGCGTGAGCTTCGCGGCCTCCTCGCGGCGCTGGCGCTGGTCGGCCTCGATGGCAGTCTGGAAGGCCTTGAGGCGCTCCTGCGTGTCGCGCTCCTGTGTCTGGAGGCGTTCGTTCAGCGAGACGCAGAGTCTGCGCAGCTCTTCAAGCCGCCGCTCCATGGCGGCGTTGCTGGCCTCCAGCTCTTCGACACGCCCGTTGAGGCGGCGGTTCTCCTCCTGGAGCGAACTCAAGTCCGCGCTCATGCCGGCGACGGTGGCCAGCGCCCGCTGGACCGCCGCGTTCGCGCCGCCGCCCTGGCCGCCTGCCGCCTGCCCGAAGGCCAGCGCCGCCGTCAAGACCGTGAAAGCCATGCATACCCTGAATGTCCGCATATCCAAATCCTCCCGTTGTGTTTTTGAAGCCTTGCGGAAAGCCGTCGGCGGCCATCAGATTGCGCCTTGGAAGGCCGGCTTCCCGTATTTGGATATAAATTATCACGGTTTCTGCTTTCAGGACATGATAAAATGAAATTTCATCAAAACAAAAACGAATCCGGCGGCCATGGCACGACCGCGCAGGCCGCCTTGCAGGGCTTCCTCGACCTCATCGCCCATCCCCTTCCGCTGGGCGGCGGCCATGGCGACTTCCCGCCGCTGGTCAAGCGCCTCTGGTTCGCCTTCCAACGGCAGCGCGCCGCCTACGACTGGCTGCTGGCCAAACGCTGCAGGCGCCTCGACGAGGCCGACCGACGCGTCCTCTGGTGGGCGCTGGCGGAGTGCTACGCCCTGGACGGCCTGCCGCCTGCCGTCGCCGTGGACACCGCCGTCGACTACACGGCCCGCCGTCGCAGCCGCGCCAGCGCCTCCTTCGTCAACGCCGTCCTACGCGGCATATTGCGACAACTACCTGATAGACAAGCATTTATAAAAACAGTTGCCGAGCAGGCGCCGCCGCCTGTGCAGGCGGGGCTCCCCAATTCGCTCTACGAGCGCTGGCGGGCTGTCTACGGCGCGGCATGGCTGCGCGAGACGGCCGCCCTCCTGCAGGAGGAGGCCCCTGTCACTGCACGGCTGCGCGGCTGCTTCAAGGGCGACCGCCACGGCCGCCCCTATCCCTCCGGCGGCGTCTTCACCGTGCCGGACGGCCCTGTGGACTTCAGCCGCTTCTACCTCCAGGACCCCAGTACCATTCTTGCGCCGCTGATGCTTGCGCCGTCTCATGGCGACCAGGTGGCCGACCTCTGCGCCGCCCCGGGCGGCAAGTCCCTCATTATCGCGGAGTTGCTGGATGGCACGGGACATCTGCACTGCTGCGACCGCGCCGACGGACGCATGGAGGCTCTCTGCGAGAACCTCGCCCCCTACGCCAACGTCACCATCGCCTGCGCAGACGCCGCCGCGCCCGGCCTGCCGCCGAACTCCATGGACGGCGTCCTGCTGGACGTGCCCTGCAGCAACACGGGCGTCATCCGCCGCCGCCCCGATGTGCGCTGGAACTACAGCACGGCCGGCCTGAAGGAGCTGCTGGCGCAGCAGCGGCGGATTCTGGAGGGCGCCGCGCGGCTGCCCAAAGTCGGCGGTGTACTTATATATAGTACATGCAGCATCGAGCCGGAGGAGAACGACGGCCAGGTCCGCGCCTTCCTGAAAGACCATCCGGAATACACGCTGGAGGCGGCGCGGCAGCTCCTGCCGACGCGCGCCCACGACGGCGCCTACGCCGCCCGTCTCCGCAGAAAGGGGGACGACGGCGCCGTTTGACGGACGTCTTGCCCCTCATGGGCGGCCGGACTCCGAAGGCGCTGCCTTGCGGCGAATGGCCTACTGCCGCCCGTCGAGACGCCTCCGGAGCGCCTCGAGGAACGCCATGGCGGCGGGGGAGAAGACCTGCCCCTTCTTCCAGACAATGTCCAGGGCCGACTCCAGCCTCGGGACGAAGGGGCGGAAGGCCAGCCCCGACCGCATGCCCGTGGAGACCAGCCGCTCCAGCGTCACCGCGCAGCCGACGCCCGAGCGCACCAGCAGCGCCGCGTTGTAGATGAGGTTGTACGTGGCGGCGATGTTCAATTCCGCGGCGGGCCTGCCCAGCCATTTCAGGCAGGGGTTGTCGTCAGCGCCGTATTGGAGCACCTGGCGCGAGAAGAGCAGCGGGAGGCCGTCCAGGTCGCGGGGCGCGATTCCCTTTGCCGCCGCCAGCGGATGTCCGGCCGGCATCAGCAGCCCCCAGACGTCCCTCCGTGGGAGAGGCAGCGCATCGTATTTCGAGATGTCCACGGGCTGGATCAGCACGCCGAAGTCCAGCGTCCCGCGGTTCAGCCGTTCCATGACGTCCTCCGCGTTTCCGCTGTACAGATGGAAGCGGATGGCGGGGTGCCTGTCCCGCACTTCGCGGATGACCTCCGCCAGGAGCGTCATCGCCTCGCTTTCGCCGCCGCCGACATAGACGTCCCCCGCGAGCCGATGCCTCTCGCTGAAGTCGGCGCGCGTCTTGTCCACGATCGTCATGATCTCCTCCGCCCGCTGGCGCAGCAGGACCCCCTCGGCGGTCAGCGAGACGCTGTGGCTGCCGCGGACGAAGAGCCGCTGGCCAAGCTCGTCCTCCAAATCCTTCAGCTGGCGCGAAAGCGTCGGCTGGGTGACATGCAGGCGGTGCGCCGCCCCTGTGACGCTTCCCTCGCGCGCCACCGCCAGAAAGTATCTCAACACGCGCAGTTCCATGGACCCTCCCGTTTTTCAGCGGACATGACTGTACTATAAGCCCTCTGATATGCTTTCAAGGCATGGATATTGATAAAAACAAAGTATTTGCTATTTCACGCGTTCCAAATATATTAAGGAGCGTTACCGAAAGATGGCGGGGCGCGACGGCCCTCCCGCCTTGAAGAAACAAAGGGCGACGGCCTTTCGTCCCCCAAGGAGACCGCATCCATGAAGAGAACGCTGCTTCTGTCAATCTGTGCTCTTGTTCTGGCAGCCGCCGGCTGCCGCAACCTTGAAACCGCATGCAAGGAGTGCCCGTCCATGAAAAGCATCGAACTGACCCAGGAATGGGACAAGGTCTTCCCGCTGAGCGACCAGGTGGAACACGCCAAGGTCACCTTCCCGAACCGCTTCGGCATCACGCTGGCGGCGGATGTCTACAAGCCGAAGGGCGCCGCCGGCAGGCTGGCGGCGATTGCCGTGTCGGGCCCCTTCGGCGCGGTCAAGGAGCAGTCGTCGGGCCTCTACGCGCAGGAGTTCGCCAAGCGCGGCTTCCTGGCCGTCGCCTTCGACCCCTCCTTCACGGGGGAAAGCGGCGGCGAGCCGCGCTATGTCGCCTCGCCCGACATCAACACGGAGGACTTCCAGGCCGCCGTGGACTACCTCCTCTCCCGTGACGACGTGGATGCGGACAGGATCGGCATCTGCGGCATCTGCGGCTGGGGCGGCCTCGCCATCAACGCGGCGGCCATCGACACCCGCGTGAAGGCCACCGTGGCCTCCACGATGTACGACATGACCCGCGTCATCGCCAACGGCTACAACGACGCGGACGACTCCGCCGAAAAGCGGAATGCGCTGCGTGCCGCCCTGAACGCGCAGCGCGTCGCCGACTTCGGCAGGACGCCCGAGCGCGCCGGAGGCGTCGTCGACCCGCTCCCGGCGGATGCGCCGCAGTTCGTCAAGGACTACCACGCCT
>CACZQQ010000501.1 GCA_902783355.1 uncultured bacterium | reverse complement strand
CGCATATTCCTTGCCGGCAAGCACATCCTGCGCAGCGAAGTCGAGCTTGTATTCGCCGCCTGTGCCGGCAAACTCCAGAAGGATCTTGCCATGGAGGCCGTCGGCGCCGACGCGCTCCGCCAGCAGGAAGGAGAGGCCGTCGCCCTCCTCCTGCGCAATCTTCGCGTCCGCCATCGCCATGCGGTAGAGCCGCCGCATGGCCTCCATGTCCATCAGGGCACCCAGCACATAGACGACGCCCTTTCCGACGCGGCGCCGCAGGAGGACGGACTGGCCGACCAGGGCGCTGTGCGGGGCGGAAGCCACGGAGGCCATGGAATCCTTCTCCGGGGCAAAGAGTTCCAGCCACGGGCCGGTCTCGATGGGCGTGCCGTCCTTCCACTGGCACCTGACCTCCTTGTCGCGGTCGGGCAGAGCGTATTTCCACGTGACACCGGTCATCTCCTCCAGCATGCCGAAGGGGCGGTCCTTGTACCGGGCGCCCTCGATGTCGCGCACGTCGGTGAGCGGCCCGACAATCCAGACGCCGCCCGCCTCGACCCATTTGCGGATGCGGTCGCCCATCCCGTTCTCCTCCAAGGTCAGGCACATGGGCGTGACGAGCAGCTTGTAGTCCGACAGGTCGCTTCCGGATTCGATGACGTCGCAGCGCTGCAGTTCGGCCTGGAGCGGCTTGTAGAAATAGGGCCGCACCGTGTCGAGATAGCCCAGTTGCTTCGGCGGCAGGATGGGTTCAGCGTTGAACATGTTCCAGATTCGCGTCGGGAAATGGAGGGCGATTTGCGTGCGCACGCGGGTGGCGTTGAGGAATTCGGCCGCCTTGCGCATGGCGCGCCCCGTGCGGCAGACCTCGTCGTAGATGTGCATCGGCCGTCCGCAGGCGTCCAGGACCGCGCCGTGCATGAGTTCGTGGCCGCCCCAATGGGTCCGCCACAGCCAGTAGAGGTTGGCTTCTCCGCCCAACACCATGGGCATGAGGGAGTTCGCATAGCAGAAGCCCTCCGGCTTGACGCTCTGGTCGATGCTGTTGGAGCCGTTCCAGCAGGTGGCGGTCTCGGTGTTCCAGAAGGGGACGTCCTTCTTGATGGGGCGCAGCATATCGAACCAGAAGGGAAGCGTCCAGAGGTTCTTCGGCTCGTTGTAGTGGTTGAACATCACCACGTCCAGCCTGCTGTGCAACTTGTCGTAGTCGAGACCGTGGACGGGCATGACGTCGGTCCCGACGGGCACGTGGACATATTTGTGGAGGATGTCGGCCTGCATGTGGACGAAGGCGATGTGGGATTCCTGCTGGAAGGTGTTCCATTCGAGGCGGTGGTGGGGGTTCACCCACGCGTCGCGGGGCGTCGGCACCTCGTCGAAGTCGCTGTACTCCTGGCTGAAGACGCCCAGGTTCCACGCCTTGTTCATCGCCTCAGGCGTCCCGAACTTCTCCTGCAGGCGGCGGTGGAAGAGCTCCTGGCAGACAGGGCAGAAGCAGCCGATGACGGTGTCTTGCCCAAGCCACCATGTCCCGCTGGCGTAGATTTCATTGTCGATCTGCCACCCGATGACGTTCTCGTCGTCGGCGAACTCCTGCGCCATCTTCTCGACGATGCGGGCGCAGTATTCGCGGTAGTGCGGATTGTTGGAGCAGCAGTGGCGGCGGCCGCCGTGCTGGCGGCGGCGCCCGTCAATCTGTTCAAAGAAGATGTCGGGGTATTTTCGGCCCAGCCAGACGGGGGGCGTGGCGGTGGGGGTGCCCATGATGGTGGCGATGCCGTATTAGGCAAGGGTGTCGACGACGCGGTGGAGCCACGCGAACTCGAAGTGGCCTTCTCGCGGCTCCATCTTGCTCCAGGCGAACTCGGCGATGCGCGCGACGTTCATGCCGCAGTCGCGCATCTTCTGCGCGTCCTTGACGAGCTCCTCGTCGCTCCAGTCTTCCGGATAGTAGTCGGAACCAAAGTAGGGGGGATTGTATTTGGCCATGGAGGTCTCCTTGATTTCCTTTAGGTGGACGAATGTTGCGGTCGCCGTCTGTACTGTAACCCGCCCAGCCATTTTTTCACGAAAGTGCGCCTGTCCGCTTGAAATCCTGAAAAAGCGGGATAACTTATGTCCCGCGCCGACCGAAAGGCCGCGCGACGGCTTACAACTGCCCAATGGTGTAATGGTAGCACAACTGATTCTGGTTCAGTTTGTCTAGGTTCGAGTCCTGGTTGGGCAGCCAGCCTT
>CACZQQ010000500.1 GCA_902783355.1 uncultured bacterium | reverse complement strand
CGGAGGACGTCGCGGCCGCGACGCGGGCGGGCGCCTCGTATCTGGGCTTCGTGATGGTACCCAACACGCCGCGCTGCCTCACGGCCGAACGTGCGGCGGCGCTCTTCGCGGCTTCGCCTCTGCCGAAGGTCCTCGTCGTCGGCGACCTGCCCGTCGACGAAGTGCAGCGTCTCATCGACCTCCTCCGTCCCGCCTGCGTCCAGCTGCACCGCGACGAACCGCCGGCCTTCGCGGCGGCGTTGCGCAACGTGCGCGTCTGGCGCGCCTTCTCGCTGCGGACGGCGGCGGACGTCGAGGAGGCGGCCGCCTATCCGGCGGAGGCCATCGTCGCGGACGCGGGCCGGGGCGGATCCGGACAGGTCGGCGACTGGGCGCTTGCGCGGCGACTGTCGCGGCGGCGCCGTGTCGTTTTGGCGGGCGGCCTCACCGCCGCCAACGTCCGCGAGGGCTTTCTGGCCACCGGCGCCTTCGCGGTAGACTGCTCCTCCGGCATCGAGGCCGCCCCTGGAATCAAGAGCCTGGACAGGCTGGCCGCCTTCGCCGCCGCCTGCAAATGAACGAACAACCCAACCTCCAACCCATGCCACCCATGAACACGCACTACGGAATCTACGGCGGACAATACATCGCTGAAACGCTCATGCCCACCCTCAAGGAGCTGGAGCGGCAATACCTCCTGGCCAAAGAGGATCCGTCGTTTCAGGCGGAGCTGGATGACCTGATGAGGCACTACATCGGCCGCGAATCGCCGCTCTACCACGCCAAGCGCCTGAGCGCGCACTGCGGCGGCGCGCAGATCTACCTCAAGCGCGAGGACCTCAACCACACGGGCGCGCACCAGGTCAACAACACGCTCGGCCAGGTCCTGCTCGCCCGCCGGATGGGCTGCAAGCGCCTCATCGCCGAGACAGGCGCCGGCATGCACGGCGTCGCAACCGCCACCATGGCCGCCCTCTTCGGAATGCCCTGCGACGTCTTCATGGGCGCCGTCGACGTGGAGCGGCAGGCCCCCAACGTGGAGCGGATGACGTGCCTGGGCGCCACCGTGCGCTCCATCACCGAAGGCTCCGCGACCCTCAAGGACGCGATGAACGCCGCCATCCGCGAATGGACTGCAACCGCCCCCGAGACCTTCTATGTCATCGGGACGGTCGCCGGCCCTCATCCTTACCCGTTGATGATCAAGGAGTTCCAGTCCGTCATCGGTCGCGAGGCCAGACGCCAGTGCCTCGAACAGGCCGGCAAGCTGCCGGAGGAGGTCATCGCCTGCGTCGGCGGCGGCTCCAACGCGATGGGCATCTTCGCGGGCTTCGAGAACGATCCAGGCGTGCGCCTCACGGGCGTCGAGGCCGGCGGCGAAGGGCTGGCCACCGGACGGCACGCGGCCTCCATCAACGGCGGCCAGGTCGGCGTCCTCCACGGCGCCAAGACCTACCTCCTGCAACGCCCCGACGGCCAGATCACGCCGACGCATTCCGTCTCCGCCGGCCTGGACTACCCAGGCGTCGGCCCCGAACACGCCTTCTGGGCGGACTGCGGCAAGGCGCACTACGAGGTCATCAACGACGACGAGGCCATCGACGCCTTCGACCTCCTCTGCCGCCTGGAGGGCATCATTCCCGCGCTCGAAAGCTCCCACGCCGTCGCGCAGGCGCTCAAGTCGGCCCCCAGGCGCCCGGACACCGACGTCATCGTCGTCAACCTCTCCGGCCGCGGCGACAAGGACATGGAGAACATCCGCGAATGGAAACGGCAGCACCGCTAGCTCGACCGCGGCCAAGTCCGACAACTTCAACCTCTGGAGCAAATCACATGAACCGACTTCCCGACATCTTCCGCCGCTGCCGCGCCGAGGGCCGCGCCGCGCTCATCATCTTCGCCGAGGCGGGCTATCCCGACCTCCGGCAGAGCGAACAGGACATCGACGACGCCATCGACAACGGCGCCGACATCATCGAACTGGGGATCCCCTTCTCCGACCCGATGGCCGACGGCCCCGTCATCGCCGCCGCCGGAAAGACCGCCATCGACAACGGCGCGACCCTCAAGGACATCCTCGCCATGGCCGCAAGGCTCCGCAAGAGGCATCCCGCGACCGGCCTCGTCCTCTTCAGCTACTTCAACGTGATGTGCCGCTACGGCCTCGAAGCGCTCTGCGCGGAACTCCAGCGCATCGGCGTGGACGGCATTCTCGCCGTGGACCTCCCCCTCGAGGAGCGCGACGAGCTGCTGGCCCCCTGCCGCGCCCACGGCCTCGACCTGATTCCGCTGGTCTCGCCGGCGACCGGTCCCGAACGCGCACGCGCCATCGTCCAGGGCATCACGGGCTTCGTGTACTATGTAAGTGTGCGCGGCATCACCGGCGCCCGCGCGGCCATGCCCCCCGAACTCGCCGAAAACCTCGCCCTCCTGCGCAAAATCTCGCCGGTTCCGGTCGTCGTCGGCTTCGGCATCGCATGCCGCGAATCCGCGCAGACCGTCGCCGCGTGCGCGGACGGCGTGGTCGTCGGCTCGGCCTTCGTCTCCGCCTGCGGCCATCCCGGAGAGGCCGCCGCCTTGGTGCGCGACCTGCGCGCCGGCTGCGTCCGTCCAAGTCCGCGCGGGGCGACGGCTGCGCGATAGTCTTCTCCGCCATCGTTATATTAAGTGTTTGCGCGCTTTCAATCCACCCGACAATAACCCCCTGACACCATGAAAAACAAGCTGCTTGCCCTCGTCTGCGCGTCCATCGCGGCGCTGCTGTTTTCCTGCGGCCGTTCCGGCTCAAGCCCGGACGCCGTCATCGAACTGAGCTATGCGAACTTCCCGCCGCCGGAGACCTTCCCGTGCGTGCAGATGGAACGCTGGAAGGAGGAGGTCGAGAAGCGCACCAACGGGCGCGTG
>CACZQQ010000499.1 GCA_902783355.1 uncultured bacterium | reverse complement strand
TGCGGACGCCGTAGCCCGTGATGTAGGACCAGACGGTTCGGCCTGTGGCGGGGTCGAGCGCGTAGAGGCCGCCCTTCTCGGCGTTCTCGTCGTCGCAGACGCCGACGACGAGCAGACCGTCCACCAGCTGCAGATCGCACATTGCGACACCGGCGGGCAGCTGCGCCGACCAGGCCAGCCGGTTCGGCTTGTCAGTCTTCACGGCGAAGTCGCGGAAGAACTCATTGCCAGACAACAACTTGGCAGTCAGTGTGATGGAGCTGACAGCGTGGAGAGACCATGACGCGCGGGCACTCCAGCCGGCGGCGCTTGTCTTTGCGAGCGTGACCGTCTCCTGCCCTTGTGCGGAGGCCGTCACAGCGACCACTTCGTCGCCGCTGTCATAGGCGTCGGCGGTGATGAGCAGACCGTCCGCGTCTTGTGGCGCGAGGGCGCCGTTTGGCGTGACGAGGGCCAGATGCCGATGGATGTTGGCGAGGATGATCTCGCTCTCCGCCGTGTCGTCGTTTCGGTCAAGGCGGACGACACGGAAGGAGGGCGCGAAGCAGCCCGCGCCGCCTTTGTTCGGCGCCGCTACGCAGAAGGCCCTGCGCGCCGACGGATACTTCTTGACGATGTTCATGTGCTTGTGGCCGTAAATCGCGCAGACGAACTTCTCGTCGTCTAGGACGACATCTCCCGTGTGGGTGGCCATCCTGTAGCCAGTCAGGTCGGGCAGGTCGTGGGCGATCATGATCTTCTTCTTGTCGGGGTAGCGTTGGCAGAGCGCCTTGAGCCAGTCGCCACAGTCGAGCATGTCGTAGAGGATAGGCGCGCCCCAACTATTATATATAGGTACGACAACGAAGAGATAGCCGCCCAGTTCGAAGGACTCCCACCACGGACCGTAGATGGCCATGAAGGGGTCGTTCTGCCCGTAGAAGCCCTTGCCGCGGAAATCGACGTCGTGGTTGCCGCAGGCATAGACGACAGGCCGTCCCATGGTGGCGGCGTTCACGGCCTCGCGCTGGATTTCCATGCCGACGGGGTTCTGCGCGCTGATGTCGCCTGCATTCACGAACAAGTCCACTTCGGGGTGGTTGGCGACGTAGCGGCGGACATCCTCCATGAAGTCCAGGTTGGAGGTGGCTGCGTCCGCGCCGTGGGTTTCCGAATCGCCGATGACGACCATGGTCAGCGTGTCACCCGTGCAGGGACGTGCCTGCTCCAGCAGGAAGTCGTACTGCTTTCGGCCAGGTGTGAGGCGGTGCCAGAAGCGCGTGACATCCGCCGTATACTTGTCGGTGCGATGCACATAGAGCGTCTGCGCCTTTTCATGCGTTTCCAGCGTGTAGCGTCCCTGCGCGTCCGTCACCGCGAAGCCATAGCCGTCGCTGACAAGCATCCCTTGCAGGCACGGCTCGTCCGGCGAGGCCCATCCGTCGTGGTTGGTGTCAAGGCGCACTGTGCCGGTGATGGCGGCGGCGGCGCTGGCGAACAGCAGGGCGAGCAGGGCGGCGAAGAGGCGTGGCGCGTTCATGGGAGCGATGGGGGGCGATGGGGGGCGATGGGGGTGGCGGCTTTTCGGCTTTATGGATCCAGCGGCTCGAAGGTGAAGAGGCGGTCGGGGGAACCTGTCTTGCGCTCGTCCAGGAGGGTGTGGCGCAGGTCCGTCACGGCGGCAGGCGGGAAGTGGAGCAGGTTGAGCCGCCGGAAGTTGTCGTTGATCCATGCGAGTGGCATAAACACCTTATTTACTTTTCCTTCAATAAGATACGTCTTCCCGAGCGAAGCGGGGACTTCGCGCACGATGTCCTCGCCTTCGTCGCAGCGCATCTGTTTGGGGTCGGCAAAGTCGCTGTCCCAGACGAGGCGCACGCCGCCGATGGGCGTCGGCGTGGCGAAGGCGTAGCCGCAGGAATCGCCCTTGTGCAGCAGGATGGAGTGCGCTTGCTTGCCCATTGCGTCTTCGCGTTCCAGCCCGCTGGCCAGCCGTGGATCGGAGGGGACGCCTTTCATCGCGGCCTTGCCGTGATGGCGCTCAACGTCTGGGATGAATTGGTCTTGCAGGAGCAGAAGCTGCTGCAGTTCGCGGATGTGCTCTTTGCCAAGTTCGCGTGGCGTGCAGGCATGGCGGCAGGCGAGGGCGGCGGCGGTGCCCGCCGCCTGCCCGAAGGTGGCGCAGGTCGCCATGACGCGCACGGAACTCAGGGCCAGATGCGACAGCGAGATGTTGCGTCCGGCGAACATCAGGTTCGCCACATTCCGCGAGTAGAGGCAGCGGAAGGGGACGTGGTATCCGGGCGTGAGCATCTGCATGCGGTTGGGCTTGCCGTTGCCGTAGATGGCCTCTGGATGATGGTCGTCCAGCAGCCAGCCGCCGTAGGCGACGGCATCGTCGAAGCGCGCATTGCTCTGCACGTCCTGCTGCGTGAGGGTGTAGTCGCCGACGTAGCGGCGGCTCTCGCGCTTGCCTGGCAGCGAGCCGATCCAGTCGAGCGACCATCCCTTGCCGCGTCCATCTGGATGGTTCTTGATGTATTCCCAATAGCCGAGGGCGATTTTGACCAGTTCACGGCCGATGGCGCTCGCGTCGCCGATGGTGTCGGAGAGGCCGCCGTATTCCAGCCACCAGAAATTGTCGCCTGGCGTGGCGAGGTCGGGTCGCGGGACGGTCTCGTCGGTGTAGTGGTAGGCCCATGCCGGTGCCTTGAAGGGGAGATCGTGGCTTGTCTTGCGCAACTGCATGATGATGGAGTTGCCCATGGTCTTGGCGTCTGGACGCGTCGTCCCCCACGCCTCGCCGTAGGTCTGCGCGTCTTCGCGGCCGTGGCGGCATTCGGCGCCCGTGCACGCCAGGACGGAGTCGCCGGAGCAGTCGATGAAGATTTTGGCGCGGAACTCATAGCGTGTGTAGTCGGTCAAGCCCCACGCGGAGACGGCCTCGATGACGCCGCTGCGGCATTCGGCGCCTGTCACGCTCGTGTTGAAGTAGCACGACAGGTTGGGTTCGCTCTCCACGAAAT
>CACZQQ010000498.1 GCA_902783355.1 uncultured bacterium | reverse complement strand
GACGCAGGAGATGCTGCGGGCCTTGGCGCGCGCCTTGGCCAGCGCAGGCAGAAGCATGGCCGCCAGAATCGCGATGATGGCAATCACGACGAGCAGTTCAATCAGCGTGAAGCGCTTGACGGGAGGGGTAACGGCGATTTTCATTTGGATTTTCCTCTGTTGTTTTTCGGGTTGAACAAGTTGTAAAAAAACTACCATTATGCCTAAAAAAACAAAAAATCAGTCGAGTTCGGCGCGGTGCTGGTCAAGGCAGGCATCGATGCGCCTCTTGGCGTCGTCGGTGAGGCAGGCCATGTCGTGGGCGAGCGTGAGGGGCGAGGCGATGAGGCCGAGACGCATGAGGGCGTACTTCTGGCCGGGGCGCGTCGTCTCCATGTTCGGCCCATAGACGCCGTGGCAGATGTCGATGAAGAGCCACTGGAGGCGCTTCGCCTCCGCCCAGTCGCCCGCGTCGATGGCGCGGCCCATCTTGACCATGATGTTGGAGCAGAGCGCCCCCATGCCGCAGAGGATGCCGTCGTAGCCGAGTTCCATCGCCTCGTCGCCGCACCACTCCTGCCCGTTGAGCAGCATGGCCTTGTAGCCGCCGGCGCGCTTGCGATAGATTAACTCTTTGCGTACAAACATGTTAGAAGAAGAGTCCTTGAGGGCCATCAGATTGGGGTGCGCGAGGATGCGCTCCAGCTGCGCGGGCGAGAAGGTCACGCCGTTGTTGGCGGGGGCGTAGTAGAAGCAGGAGGGCCTGTCGGCGGCGTCCAGGAAGTGGAGGATGGAGGAGAGGCTGTCCAGCGCGGAGGTGCGGCCCGCCGGCGGCATGAAGACGAAGCTGGTGCAGGGGTATTTGGCGTAGCGCGCCATCTTCTTCAGCGAGACCGGCAGGCTGGAGGCGCAGACGCCGACCAGCGTCTCCAGACGCCCCGCCGCGGCCGAGACGGCGCATTCCACGACCTCCTCCTGGAAGTCGTCGTCGAAGCTGCCCCATTCGCCCATGGTGCCCAAGATGAAGAGGCCGTCCAGCCCGTGGCGGACGTTGCGGTCGACGATGTTCCTGAGGCCCTGGCGGTCCAGAGAACCGTCCTCAAGCAGCGGCGTCACGCACGCCGAGTAGATCCGCTTCCTTTCCATTGTACAATTCCTATTTATTATCGTTCCGCGCGGCCAATGCGGCGGCCCTGCGGACGATTTCGCGGACGCGCGCGTTGTTGTTGATGATCATCGTCTCGTAGAGTTCAACCTCGGACAGCCTTGGATTCACGGCGGCGGCGCAGATGTCCTTCTCAAAGTCGTATCCGGCTGGCGCGGCAGGCTTTGCGCGGTTCAGGAACGCCATTTCGCGGAAGAGGCCCAGCTTGACCCTGTCGCCGCCAGGCAGCGCGCGGAGGTAGTCGGAGAAGTCATATCCTGTCATGATGACGCCGTCGACGGACTTGTCGGCCAGCATCTGGCGGTAGGGCAGTTGGAGGTGGGCGTGGGAGGCATACATGCCCATGCAGAGGGGCTTGGCGCCCGCGGGCGGCGTCCAGTCGTGCGGCGGGATTCCGGAGATGTAGAGGGGGCGCCTGCCCGTGCATTGGCGGCACTCCTTCAGGAAGAGGGCCACCGCCTCCATGCGGATGGCGGTCAGCTTGTCCAGGTCGGCCTCCTCCTTCCAGATGTCCACGCCATGGCGCCTGAGATATTCGTCGCGGTTCTCCTGATTGTAGCCATACTGGCGCGGATCGGGCATGCGCGAATGGGAGCGCAGGTTGAAGATGAAGCCGTCGAAGGGGTATTGCGCCAGTTCGGCGAAGCGGGCCAGCTTGTGCGCGCGCGTGGCGGGGACCGCGTATTCGCAGATGCCGCCCCACCAGATGTCCTGCTCCGACGGCGGCACGCCGACGACGAAGCCCATGCCGCGACGCCCGAAGTCCCACCCCTCCGCCGTGGTCGGCGTGAAGATGAGCGGCATGGGCCGCTCGGCGCCCTGCTCGTCCACCGCCCATGTGGCGGCGATGCGCCTGCCGTCACTGTCGTAGACGAGGTGCTGGTTCCTGCGGTCGCTCTTGCTGGAGGCCATGGTGACGTCGCCCCCGACAGAGGAGAACTCGCGCTTCAGCATCAGGCGGACGTAGGTGGCGTCCTTGAGGGCGAGGCCGGAGAGTTCGATGCGGTTGTAGCCTCCGGGCGTGACGCCCCCCTTGAAGGAGAAGCCGCCCGTGTACTCCGTCCAGTTCCTGTTGTCCCGCGAGGCATAGATGCGTATGTCTTCCTTGTTGATGCGCAAGGGCTTGCGTCCCTTGACATGGTCGGTCATGACGATGCGGGCGATGGTGCGGCCGCGCGCCTCGCGGTTGATGCGGTCGACCTCCTCCTGCGACGGGACGCGCTTGGGGTCGAGCCGCGCAAGCCCCTCCGGATGCTCCAGGAAGTAGGGGTCGTTCATCGGGT
>CACZQQ010000497.1 GCA_902783355.1 uncultured bacterium | reverse complement strand
GGCGAGGCCTACGTGGCCCGCGAGACGGTGGCCGCCCTGAAGGCGCTCTTTGTCGCCGCGCCGCCGCGCGCCATCTTCGTCCATTGGCCCGTGGACGTGCATCCCGACCATGTGCAATGCCATGCCGCCGTCGTGGCGGCCATGCGGGACGCGCGGATGGCCCCCGAAGTGTACTTTTTTGAGGAGAGCAAGCAGACGCGCTCCATGCCCGTCATTTACTATGTTCCTTTTGGACAAGACATAATGGACAAGAAGCTGGCGCTGTGCCGCTGCTATGCCTGCCAGAACACCAATGACAGAATCGCGCAGCGCAAGCTGGCGGAGGCGCAATACCACGGCTGGAAGGCGGGCTACCCCTACGCGGAATGCTTCGGCTGCGCACGCCCCATCGTGCCGCAAACCACTTCCGTCCTGGACGCCCTGCCGCTGCCCAAGGCATAGGTTCTGTTAAACAACGGGAGGGTCGCGCCCGCGTGACCGATGCAGGCAGAACAGACGCGCAGAAGTGCGTCCACCCCTACTTGCAAAACATTTTCTTTATGAACAAGTTAGATTTAAAACTGGACGCTTCGGCGGTGATTGGCAAGGCGCAGCCGCTGCTCTACGGCGGCCTTCTGGAGCATCTCGGCCGCGCCATCTACGGCGGCGCCTACGCTCCCGACGACCCCACGGCGGACGCAGACGGCTTCCGCCAGGACGTGCTGGAGGCCGTCAAGGGGCTGCGCATCGCCATCGCGCGCTATCCAGGCGGCTGCTATACGGATTTGTGGTGTTGGGAGGACTGCATCGGCCCCCATCGTGCCGTGCGCCTTGACCCTGCATGGAAGCAGTTGGAGCCCAACATCTTCGGCCTCCATGAATTCATCAGATGGTGCCGCAAGGGAGGCATCGAGCCCATGCTCACGCTCAATGTCGGCCTGCGGAACGCCCTGGACGCCGCGCGTCTCGTCGAATACTGCAACTTCCCTGGCGGGACGGAATTGAGCGACCTCCGGCGGGCCCATGGCGCCGCTGAACCCTTCGGCATCGAGTACTTCTGCCTCGGCAACGAACTCTATGCGCCATGGGAGTTCGGGCGGACCGATGCGCCTCTGTATGCGTTGAGGGCGCGCGAATGTGCCAAGGTCATCCACGCCCTCTGCCCCGACGCCAAGCTCATCCTCTGCGGCTGCGGCTACGACAACGACTGGAACCGCCAGGTGCTTGAAGTCTGCTACAACGACGTCGACTGCATTTCGCTGCACTTCGGCTTCGGGACAAACGACCCTGATGACATATATTATCATACATTGTCCGTCCACGAGAAGACGCTGGAGGGATGCGCCGCCATCATCGCCGAACTGCGCGCAAAAAACAAGCGCGACCACCGCGTCGGCATCGCCATCGACGAATGGATCGTGTGGGACGGCTGCGAGAGCAGCGACGACCCGCCCTACACCGTCGGACGCCATCTGCTGGAGCAGAACTTCCCCCTGCGGGAGAGCCTGATGTGCGGCGCCTTCCTCTCGCGCTTCCTCCACAACCACTGCGACTGCGTGGACATCGCCTGCGTCGCGCAGATTGTCAATGTCATCGCTCCCATCCGCACGGCCCCAAATGGCGTCCTCTGGCGGCAGGGCAACTACGGCCCCATGGCCTACGCCGCACGCTATGGCGTAGGCGACGTGCTCCGGCTGGGCGCGCTGCCCGACGGCCTCCACGCCAGCGCCGTCCGCGCCGCCGACAACAGCCTCGCCCTCTTTGTCACCAACCTGAATTTCACCCCCTGCGCCCTCCATGCAGAACTGGCGGACATGGCCGCTAAGACGCTTCTGGAGGCGGTCGTGCTCCACAGCGACGACGAGACGGCCTTCAACACGCCTGAAAGCACGCCGCTGCAGACGCAGCCCCTGGAAGGCGTCGCGTTGTCCGACAATGGCGCCGCGCTGTCGGCCACGCTGCCGCCGCGCAGCTGGGCATGCCTCCGCATAAGTTTGTAACTCCTTGAATTGCAAATAATTACATGATTACCCTCGAAACCTTGTCATCAAAACTGGGGCTGGACGCCACCGCGACGCATCTCATCGGCGCGCAATGGCAGGCCCTCACGGAAGGCTGGAACGGCGCCCTGCCCGAATTCCTCTCCGAAGAGTTCTTCCTGCGCCACTACCCCGACGTGCAGGGGCCGCCTGTCGGGTCGCTTCTGCCGCGCGTGCGCGCCGTGATTGCGCAGTGCCGCGAGACGGAGGAGGCCGCCCTCTACGCCTACCTCCTCCACCGCGGCGTCTTCGTCCTGACGCCGCCCTGTGAAAGCGCGCGCCTGGCGCCGCCGCCCTTCTTCGGCGAGAACGGCGGCGTCCTGCAGCTGCTGGTCGCCCTCTCGGGCGCGCCGCTCATCCGGCAGAAATACGCCTCCCTCGGCCTGCCTGAACACTACGCCCGCGACATGATGCCGTGGATTGGCGGCACCATCGCCATCTACCAGGCCGCCCACGACGGCGTCCCCGGCGAAGACCACCGCCAGACCCACTGGGTGCGATTCTACGTGGACGGACGCCTCTTCCGCATCGGACGGCTGGAGTACCTCATGCACACCTACCCCGCCTGGGCGCCGCTCGTCTTCAAGGCGGCGGATGGCCGGCTGGAGGTGCTGGTCGCCCACGGCACGCCGCTTGACGTCGACGGCCTCGCCCTCCCGCACAGCATGGAAGCCCAGGCGGCCGTGATCGCCTCCGTCGAGGAGGACGGCCCGCTTGTCACCGGCGTCCCCGTCGGCGGCGACGGCCGTGCGCTCATCCACGAACGCCGCCCCGTCGACACGCGCGTCTTCCGCCCCGTCGGCGCGCCGTGGTCGCTTGTGCCCAGCGTCCACATCCCCGGCGGCCAGCGGATGCCGCTGGAGGAGGTGCAGGCCTCCCTGCGGCAGGCCAAGGCCTTCTTCCACGACCACCTCCACCGCGAAGTCCCCATGTTCGTCTGCTGCTCATGGATCCTAAACCCCCTTTGGCAGAAGTATTTGCCGGAAGGGAACATGGCGCGCCTCCAGCGATGGGCGCACGCCGCGCCGCCAAACGCCACCCATCCCAACGCGGGCCAGTTCTTCGTCTTCGGACGCGACGACGTCCCGCCGTCGGAGCTGACGCCACGCAACCGGATGCAGGAGGCCATGCGCCGCGCCTGCATGGACGGCGGCTATCTGCGCACCCACTCCTTCTTCGTGCTCGCGGACGAACTGTAGCGGCCACCCTCTGGCGACCCATGGAAAGGCAGGCGGGCCCGCGTCCAGGGCTTTTTTCGTGCAGCGGCGATGATTCAGCAGAAAAACTATAAGAAGACACTGACAGCCTGTTATCTCGGGTTTGTCACCCAGGCCATATCGGCCAATTTCACGCCGTTGCTCTTTTTGACTTTCAAAGGAGCCCATGGAATCAGCCTTGAAAGGATCGCCCTGATTCCGCTGGCCT
>CACZQQ010000496.1 GCA_902783355.1 uncultured bacterium | reverse complement strand
TGGCGCCGTATTCCAGCAGCGCCTTGACCATGACGCGCCCAAGATTGCCGGTGCCGCCTGTGAAAAGCACCGTCTTGCCTGCCATCGAGAAAATGTCCATGTGGGGCTCCCAGTTGTCGTGGTGGAATCGGTCCGTCCGTCTGCCGCGCATAATATAATTCGCGGCTTTTCGCGCACAATGCGCGCACAATGCGCGCGAAGAGGCTTGCAATTTCCGTTCGCGGGTTATATTCCATCGTGTACAGACTTATGACCACAAGACAGGCGACCATCACGAACACGCGCGGCATCCACCTGCGCCCAAGCAGCCTCATCGCCTCGGCTCTCGACGGCTTTGCGGGCGAAGCCACCATTGTCTGCCACGGCAGGCGCCACCGCCTCCAGGCCTCCCCGCTGGCCATCATGGCCCTCGGCCTCCGAAAAGGCGATGCCTTCAGCCTGGACGTGGCCGGCCCCGAAGAGGAAAGCCTCTGCGAACGCCTCGCAGACCTCTTCTCGCGCACCTACGACTATACTGAAACCTGACCAAACCACCCCACGGGAGCAACACAAGCATGGACAAAGACGCGCTGCCTCAGAACCTGGTCGGCAACTGGATTTGGATGAGCGACGGAAGGACAACCGGCGAAAGCCGCCAGTTCTTCCGGCGCGACTTCGTCATCGACCGCCTGCCCGGCACCGCCGAACTGTGGGTGGCCGCCAGCACCACATTCCAGCTCTACCTCAACGGACGACTGACAGGCCTCCAGGCCCGCCCGTGCCCCCTGCCCGACTGCGTGCGCGTCCAGCGCCTCCCCGTCAACTTCCTCCTCCAGCAGGGCGTCAACCAGCTCGCGGTCCAGGTCTTCGACGCGGGCAAGGCGCTGGCCAACAGCCCCGAATGCCAGCCCGGCCTGTGGCTGCAGCTCGACATCGACGACGAGCCCTTCCTGTGGACCAACGACGAATGGATGGGCCTCGTGCCGAACGCCTATGTCTCCTCCGGCATCGAACAGGACTTCGACGACGTCCAGACCGAGATGGTGGACTTCCGCACCTTCCCGCGCGAATGGCAGACCGTCCCCTTCACGCCCTTCCGCAGCAACCAGACGGGAGGCACGCCGGCCCCCACCACGGAGGAAGGCGCCGCCATGCGCTGGAAGTATCCGAAGAGCGTCATCCCCATCGAGCTGATGCGCAGCCGCCTCGTCCCCGAGACGGGCGCCCCCTTCCTGACGGAGCATCTGGACTGGGAGGCGCCGCTGACGGGCGGCCGTTTCCACGAGCAAAGCCAGGCCCTCTGGGTCAACTTCCGCAGGCAGACCCGCGGCCGCCAGGGCGGCGTCTTCACGGCGGAGACCTTCGTCTACTCCAAGGAGGACCGCTGGTACAATGCGGAATGCTACTGCAACCGCCCCTACGGGCTCTTCCTCAACGAGCAGGTCGTCTCCGAACAGGCGGTCCCCCCGCCGCCCGTCCACACGGTCAACGCCTCCTACGGCGACAGGCCCCTCCCCCAGCTCGAATACTGCCCCACGGACCTCCTCCTCCACCTCCAGGCCGGATGGAACCGCTTCTTCCTCGTGCTGGACGCCGCCTCCAGCGGCCACGGCCTGACCCTCCTCTTCACCGACTGCCCCGCCGGCGGCCTCGGCATCCACACGCGCCCCAATGGCAAGAGCGCCAGCGGCTGGCGGGTCGCCGGCCCCCTGAAGACCCCGTTCGTGCAAATCCGGCCCACCACGCCCATGCAGGACCACGCCGCCGACTTCCGCCTGGACGAATCGCCCGCCTGGGACATGGCCGTCCTCCAGCGCGCCTTCGCCTACATCCCAGACAAGGCCGTGAACTACGAAATCCCGCCGAAGGACGGCGCCCCGAAGCCGCTGAAGCGCGAGCGCCTCTTCCGCGCCGGCGAGAAGGAGTATGTCGTCTTCGACTTCGGACGCACCCTCTACGGCTACCTCTGCCTCGCCGTCCAGGGCCATGAAGGCGACATCGTCGACGTCATCTGCGGCGAACACCTGACCGACGGCAAGGTGCTCGCCTTCACGGGAAGACGCCGCAGCATCGCGACCTTCACCCTCAGCGGCGGGGACGACCGGTGGATTTCCGACGTCCCCTACGGGGTGCGCTACATCATGTTCCAGGTGCGCAAGAGCGGCGGCGAAGTGCGCTTCCGCAACCTGCATCTGCGCGCCTCGCAGGCGAAGCCGCGGCGCGACGGCGGCTTCTTCGAATGCGACGACCCCGTCCTCAACAGGATCTGGAAGACAGGCGTGGACACGCTCTCCGCCACCGTCCAGGGCGACTACCTGGCCGCCCCCTGCAGCGAGCACGGGCAGTACATCGCCGACGCGATGATCCAGTCGTGGGCCGCCTACCATGCCTTCGGCGCCTACGACCTCTCCGCCCAGGCGCTGGAAGCCTTTGCCGCCACGCAGCTTGAAAGCGGCCAGTTCAACGTCATCTGCCCCAGCGGCCTCCTGCAGACCCTCTCCGACTACTCGCTCCTGTGGGTCATCTGGCTGGCGCGGCATGTCTCCTACACGGGCGACAAGGCCCTTCTGGAACGGCTGCTCCCCGCGGCGGAACGCCTCCTGCGCTGCTACGAATCCTACGCCGAGGCCCCCGACGGGCCGCTGGGCGACCTCTCCGCCTACCTGGGGACAGCCCCCTTCCTCGACCACGACGCGGCCATTGAAAGGAACGGCATCTGCACCGGCCTGAACGCCCTCTACGCGGCCGCCCTCCATGCGGCCGCCTATCTTGAGGAGACGGCCGGCGCCCCCCAGAATGCCCATCTGTACACGCAGCGCGCCTACTCCGTGGCCGCCTACATGCGCGAACTGACCTGGGACGAGGAGGCCGGCCTCTTCGCGGACTGCCTTGTCGGCGAGGACACGCGCAGCAGCCACCACGCCTGGCAGACCAACGTGCTGGCCCTCTACGGCGGACTCGCCGCCACGGACGAACAGGCCGAGCGGATCTGGGACAACCTCTTCTGCGACGAAGC
>CACZQQ010000495.1 GCA_902783355.1 uncultured bacterium | reverse complement strand
GCGGAGGCGGTCGAGCATCTCAAGGACGCCTGGCTCCGCCTCGAAGGGGCGGCCGTCGAAGTAGTCCTGCACCTGGTCGTAGTTGAGGCGCTGCGTGACCATGATCGTGCAGTGGCGGCGGCGGTAGGAGAGGATTTCGCCCGTGTGTTCGTCGATGGTCATGAAGACCGTGTGGGCGAGGCGGGGGACGCCTGCGCGCAGGCAGCAGAGGTCGTCGGAGAGGGTGCGCGGGATCATGGGCAGCGTGCGGCCGGGCAGATAGGAGGTGAAGCCGCGCCGCCGCGCCTCATGGTCCAGCCGCGTGCCGTTGTGGATGTAGCAGGCCACGTCCGCGATGTGGACGGCCACCACGAGGCGGCCCGTGCCGCGCTGCCGTTCGCAGGAGAGCGCGTCGTCGAAGTCGCGTGCGTCCACGGGGTCGATGGTCACGGTGCACTTGCCTGTGTAGTCCAGGCGGGTGACCTTGGTGGGGCGCAGGTGGCTGGCGCGCTTGCAGTCCTCCTCGCTGTAGGGTTCGGGGAGGGCGAATTCGGCGACGATGGCGTCCAGGTCGGCGGTGATGTCGCCGCAGGCGCCGATGACATCGGCCAGGATGGCGCTCTGCCGGGTCTCGGCGCTGCATTCGTGTGGGATTGGCAGGGTGGCCTTGGCCCAGTCGCCGGCGGCGCATTGCGGCGTCCCTCCGTCCTTGCCGTACAGCGGGATTGTCTGTGGCAGTTCCTTCCGCATGGGGCGCAGGAAGTACTCGCCGCGCTTGGAGATGGCGACGCAGCCGATGATTTCGTTGAAGCGGCGGGCCAGGATGCGGCGGATGCTTCCCGTGGGGCGCGCGGGGTCGCTGTCGGGCAGGAGGGTCGCCTCCACCGTGTCGCCCGAAAGCGCGCCATTGATGAAGGGCGCGGGGATGAAGAGGGAGGAGCCCCCTTCGATTTCCACGAAGCCGAAGCCGTGGATGTTGACGGACAGGGTGCCAATACGGATGTTGTTTGTCGTGTTCTTCTTTCTCATTGCAATTGAAGTAGTTGTCTGATGAAGTCGTGGGTGCGGCGTTCGTCGGAGAGTCGGTTGCGCACGAGGGCGTAGCAGAGGCGCCTTTCGGGGCAGAGGAGCAGTTCCGCGCCGCCGTAGCCGCCGTGTCCGAAGAGGTGGAGGCCCTGTGGCGCGTCGTAGAGGAGGAAGCCGTAGCCGAAGCGTTCCCAGTAGCCGACGCGCTGCGGCAGCGGGTCTGGGCGGTGCGAGGTGGCGGCCTCCAGCAGGAGCGCAGGCGGCAGGTAGGGCTTGTCGGCGTCAAGCAGGGCGGCGCCGAAGCGGCAGAGGCCGCGTGCGGTCGCATAGCCGTTGAAGGCCGGAAGCGTCGCCCGGCGGATGACCGTTTCCCGCAGCAGGTTTTCCGTGGGGTTCAGGAAGGTGGGCTTGGGCGGCAGGGGCGGCAGCAGGTTCGGCGTGCGGAAGATTTCCGCCGTGCGGGCCTCCTGCACGGCCGTCAGCCCGAAGACGCATTCCTCTTCAAGCGCCAGCGGCGCCAGCAGGTGTTCGACAAGCGCCTCGCGCAACGGCAGCCCCGTGACGCGGCGGATGGGTTCGCCCAGAAGCCAGCTGTAGTTCAGCGCCTGGTACTTGGTGCGCGTGCCAGGCGTCCAGGCGGGCCGCATGGCCGCCAGCCGGCTGCACATCAGCCCCCAGTCCGCCAGCTCGTCGGGCGTGGCGGCGTGAGGCATGCAGAAGAGCCCCGTCGTGTGCGTGAGGACGTGGGCGACGGTCGCCTGCTCCTTGCCGTCCCCCGTGAATTCAGGCCAGTAGCGGCAAAGGGGCGCGTCTAGCTCTAACTTATTCTGTGCCAACAAGTTAAGTGCGAGCGCGCTGAGGAGCGCCTTTCCTGTGGAGAAGACAGGGAAGAGGGTGTCGGCGCCCACGGGGCGCGTGGCGGCGGCGTCCGCCCAGCCGCTGAAGCACTCCGCCACAGTCTCGCCGTCCTGCCAGACGGCGCATTGGACGCCCAGCTCGTCTCCCGTCTGCGTGGCCTTGTCCAGAAACTCCTGGATGGCATCATTTTGCGAGGTCATTGCACACCCAGCGGATGAGGAAGGCCATGTAGAGGAAGAGGAGCGTCCCGAAGACGAGGTACCAGAAGCGCTTGCTGCGGCGCAGGCGCGAGAAGGCGCTTTCGTCGCCGTCGTCGTCGCAGGGGCAGGGGGGAAGCGGGTTGCGCAGGGCCTCCTGCTGGCGGCGAACCTCCGCCAGCATCTGCTCCTTCAGGCGGTCTGCCGCTTCCTCGCGGAGCGCCTCCGCGCCCTTGTAGCCCATCGCCTGCGCGACGGCCGCCTCCTTCTCCTCCCGTGACGCCATGGCCTACCGCTGCACGCGCCCCGACGCGGAGCCCTTCATGAGGCGGACCACCTCGTCGCGGCTGACGCAGTTGTAGTCGCCGACGATGGTGTGCTTGAGGGCGCTGGCGGCCACCGCGAAGCGGATGGCGTCCTGCGGGGCGGCGTATTCGGTGAAGTTGAGGGCGGTCAGGAGGCCGCCGCAGAAGGAGTCGCCGCCGCCGACGCGGTCCACGATGTCGCGCATCTGGTAGGGCTTGTAGTTGCCGTCGGCGTCCAGCGGCGCGAAATGGGCCTTCTTGGCGGCGGTGTCATAGAGCATGCCGCCCCAGTTGTTGTGGTCGGCGGAAATGCTTTCACGCAAGGTAATTGCGATGAGGCGTGCGTTGGGGAAGCGCGCCGCCAGCTTGGCGGCGACCTCCTTGTAGCCCTCCAGGTTGAGCTTGCCGGCCTCCAGGTCGCTGTCGGCGGCGCGGATGTCGAAGACGTCGCTCGCGTCCTCTTCGTTGCCGATGATGATGTCGGCGTTGGGGACGATTTCGCCCATGCATCTGGCGGCCAGGTCGTTCTTGGAGGTGCCTTCCTCCCAGTTCCACAGCTTCTTGCGGTAGTTCAGGTCGACGGAGACGGTGAGGCCCAGCTGCTTGGCGGTCTTGGCGATGGCCAGCGTGCTCTCGTAGGCGTTGCGGCTCAGCGCGGGCGTGATGCCGCTCAAGTGCAGGTGCGTGGCGCCGTCCAGCATGGCGGCGAAGTCGTAGTCGGCGGGAGCCAGCAGGGAGATCGTGGAGCCCGCGCGGTCGTAGACGACGCTGGAGCCGCGCATCATGGAGCCGGTCTCGACGAAATAGACGCCCATGCGGCCGCGCTTGTCGTAGCGGATGTGGTCGACATCGCAGCCGAGGCCCCGCAGCTGCGTCGCAAAGGCTTGGGCGACAGGATTTTCAGGCAGTGCGGTCAGATAGCGGCTGCGGCCGCCGAGGTTCGCCACGGAGGCGCAGACATTGGCTTCGCCGCCGCCGTAGGTGGCTTCCAGCGTGCCGGGGAGGACTTGCGAAAAGCGCTTCTTGCCGGCGGGGCAGAGCCGCAGCATCACTTCGCCGAATCCGGCGACACAAGGGGTTTTCTTTTCCATGGACGTCTCGTTGAAACAGGGTTTATTATTTTAGTATTGATGACACGCGCGTACTGTAATTGCGCAAACCGATTCCGTTGGC
>CACZQQ010000494.1 GCA_902783355.1 uncultured bacterium | reverse complement strand
GTTGTCGTTCCTGCGGAAGTAATCCCTTTCGTTCAGCATGGTCTGTCGTGCGTGCCTTTACTCTGCGAAGGCGGTGAAGGAGGCGACGGGGGCCTCCTCGTATTGGGCGGATTCGGCCTTGAGGGCGGCCGGATGGCGGCATGTGACGTGGAGGCCGTCGGCCTGCCGCTCCCATGAGACGCGGATGGGGCCGGCGGGCGTCGGAATCTCGCCGGAGGCGCGCGGGAGGTCCGCCGGATAGGGCTTGACCTGGAAGCGGCGGAAGCCGGGCTCAAGCGGCTGGACGCCCAGCATGACGCGGCGGCAGTAGTAGGGCATGACGGCGCTCCAGCCGTGACAGAGGCTGCCCGCCTGTCCGAAGTCGTCGCCGGCGGTGCGCGTCTCCCAGAAGGAGGTCGCGCCCGTCAGCGTGATCTCGTCGAAGATTTCGCGCAGATGGCCGTAGAGGTAGCGGCGCCATTGCGGGCCGCTCTCCTGGCAGGCCGCGATCAGATAGTAGGCGGCGTTCAGGCCCAGCGGATGGAGTGCCTCCGCCTCCAGCTTCTCCAGCAGGCCGGCCTTGCGTTCTTCGGGGGCCAGGCCGTTGGCCAGCGCCACGACCTGGATGTGCTCGTAACCCTCCTGCTCCGTGTCGGCGCCGGGCCGCGAGACGCAGTAGCGCGCCTCCTTCTCGTCCCAGAAGTGGAGGTCGAAGGCCGCCTTGATGGCGTCGGCGGCCGCCGTGTAGCGCTGCGCCTCCGCCGTCTCGCCCGCAAGGCGGTGCAGGGCGGCGCCGCTGCGCAGCGCCTCGTGGAGGTAGAGGTTGTGGGGAGACTGGCGCGCCGCACGCATGCGCGAGAGGGCGCCGCTCCATTCGCAGAAGTGCCATAGGTAGTCGCTTGTGTCCACGTCGTAGAGGCCGGTTGCATCGGCGGCCGGAAGCGCCATCGCCTTGTTGAGGATGGCGTCGATGACGGGACGGAACTCATGGAAGAGGTCGGTGCGCCCGCTGAAGAGCGTGTATTCGTAAACCTCTGAAATCCAAACAAGTGTGAAGATCGGGATTGTGAAGAAGTTGAAGCGGAGGCTGCTGCCGCCGGGCGCGGTGAGGGCCAGCTGCCCGTCGCCGTCCCATGAGCGGCCCAGGAGCCGCAGGCTGCTGGCCACGAAGTCGTAGTTCCCCCACAGGTAGTAGCCGTAGAGGATCTGGTTGCGGGAGTCGTAGGCGTAGAGGCTCTGCTCGCGCCACGGGCAGTCCTCGTAGTGCTCGTGCATGCACAGCTTGAGCGTCGCGGCGGAGACGGCGTTCTCGCGCAGCAGCAGGCGGTCGTCGCAGAGGAAGGCGCTCTCCGCAGGCAGAGGGAGTTCGAGGGGGACGAGGCCGAGATAGTGGATGCGCACGGGGCCCTCGCCCGCATTGGCGATGTGCAGCTCGACGTAGCGGCAGCCGAGGCGGCGGTGCACGTAGAGGTGCTCGGTAAGGCCGCCCTTGCAGACGAGGCGGTCGGTGAAGTTGCGGTTGCCGATGTCCGAACGAACGCGCCCGTCGTCCAGATGTTCGCCGTGGGAGACGTCCACGACCGCCCCTTCGGGCGCCTCAAGCGCAAGCGTCAGGTAGCCGACGCTCTCCTGCCCCAGATCCACGATGAGGTAGTAGCCGTCGTTGGTCTCCTCCTGCGGCTTGAACTCGAGCAGGTTGCCGTTTGGCGTCAGACGGAAGTTGGAGACTTCCCATCGCGCCGTCGCGGAACTGCAGAGGCCCGGCTTGGGGCCTGCCGGCGTCTGGATGACATCGAAGCATTGGTTCCAGTGGCGCGGCGACAGGAAGTCGCCGAAGGAGGTCTTGGCGAAGGTGGCCTTCTCGCCGGTGCGGCGCAGGATGCCGCCCTGGACGATCTTCACGGGAGGGCAGGGCAGCTCCCGCAGCTGCGGGACGCGGCGCGCCTCCATCCCCTGCCTGGCCTCAAGCCCCTCCAGTTCGACGGCCTTCGCCCATGCGCTGTCGTCGAAGCCTGGTTCCAGCCACGCGTCGGAGGCCTTGCGCGCATCATAGGAGAAGACATAGCCCAGCTGCCCCGTCAGGCAGCATTCGAGGGACTGCGCGTACCATGGGGCGGCCGCGCAATGCCACGAAGTGTCGCTTCGCAGCAGGGGCTCGCCCTGGCCGTCAAGCACTTCCACGCAGAGGAAGGCGTCGTTCTTCGTGTAGGTGAGGAAGTCGGCGCCCATGTAGTGCACCTCGATGGCCAGTGCGTTGGCGCCCTCGCGCAGGAGGGCGGTCACGTCCAGCGTGGCGTAGGTGCTGTGTCCGGGGCAGTCGGCCACCTGCTGCAGGGGGAGGCGCCGTCCGTTGAGGAAGGCCAGATAGGTGGAATCGGCGGCAAGGACGAGGGTTGCCGCGCCATTCGCCTTCCTCCAGTCGAACTCCTTGCGGAAAAGGCGGTAGATGTCCTTGCCTTCGGCCTGCGCGGCCGACCAGATGCGGGGCGCGCCCGCCAGCGGTGTGTGCTTGCTCATGGTGGTTGAAAAGAGTGAGTGAAGAAGGGCGGCCTACTTTTTCTCCAGATTCTGCGCCGTGGCCGCCTTGATGGTCTCCAGGCTGTTGAGGACGGCCACGCGCGCGTTGGAGACGGCGTGCTCGGCGTTGGTCAGGTCGGTCTGCACTTCATTGAGGCGCGTGACAGTCGCCG
>CACZQQ010000493.1 GCA_902783355.1 uncultured bacterium | reverse complement strand
TGTATTGGAACTGGATTTCAAGGGTGGGCATGGAGGGATGCGGGCAGTTGACGACGATTTCGACGCGCGTGAGCAGCCGGTTCAGCGTCAGCGTCGGGTCGGCCTGGAGGCGCTTCGCGGCCTCGGCGGTCTCCTTTGCGAGCCGTCCGCAGAAGCCCTGGTAGGGATAACAGTCGCCGTCGGCGTGATGGAAGCGCAGGAGATAGTTTCTGTAGGCCTCCTGGAGGTCGGCCAGCGCGACGGAGAGGCGCTCCAGTTCAGGGACGGCCTCCGCCGCAGGCGCGTCCGCCAGACGCGCGACCATGTCGAGCGTCCCCCAGTAGGCGTGGAGCATCCGGACGAGGACGAAGGTCTTCGCCGCCAGCGGCTTCTCCAGGACGGCCGCATCGGCGGCCAGCGCCTCCGCCTCGGTCCGCAGCCGCGCCGCCAGCGCCGCCTTCGAGGCGATTTCGGCGCGGCGCGCCGCGTCGCGGATGAGCCATCCCGCCAGCGGCCGCGCGACGGTCTGCAGGTTGTTCTTGCCGGTCAGATGCAATTTGCCCATCTCCAGCAGGACGGCCGCCCACTGCTCCGCCTGCGGCAGGCCGTAGTCGTCGCGCAGGGTCGCCGCCAGCGCGGCGGGAAGCCCCTCCTCGCCGAAATCGGGCGCGAGGCGCATGAAGGCCAGCCACTGCATTTCGGCGTATTCGCCCCCGTCCGACCAGTAGTCCCAGTCCGTGTTGATGACGGTGACGCCGTCGGGGCTGCGGCTGCTGCCGTAGCGCACGTAGTCGCGCAGGTTGGCGAGGCGGTCGCGGATGTCGCCGATGGGGGCGTTCGGCCAGACGGAGGGCGTGTACCAGGTCTCGATGCCCGCGCGCGTCAAGTCGCCCGCCAGGTCGATCTTGGCGAAGTTGAAGAGCTCCACGCGCGGCGTGTCCTCGAAATGGTAGTAGTACCAGTCCATCACGATGACGTCCTTCGGGAGCATCGCGATAGCCTCCGGGAAGTAGTAGAACATGTCGCCCCAGAGGATCATGCGGCGGCCGCGCGCGTGCAGCATCTCGTTCAGGCGGTGGCAGTGGGCGGCGAAGAGGCGCGGCGCGTCGATGGCCTTGCCCTGCCGCTTGAGGGCCGCGCCCAGCCACGGCGCCTCGTCCAGGCCGACATGTATATAACTACCTGGATATGAAGCACATGTGTCATCATAGAGGCGCCCCAGCAGCTCGTAGGTCTCCTCCAGGTCGGTGCGCAGGGAGCCGACGACGGCGCCATTCCCGTCCTTCTCGTCGTATTTTTCGTAGCCGGGCTTTTCCGTGATGTATTTGGCATGGCCGAGGGAGGCGACGGTGGGGATCAGGTCGATGTCGGCCTCGCGGGCGGCCTGGGCGATGATGGCCACGTCGGCCGCGTTCCAGGCGTTGGGGACGCTGATGCCGGGCGCCGACGGGAAGGCCATCCTGTCCCCCAGGCACAGCAGGCAGAGCCTGTAGCCGGCCTTGCCGAGGCGCTTCAGCTGCGCGGCGACTTTTTCGGGGCGTTCCAGATAGCATCCGAAATCGAACTGGATGCCGTGGCGGACAGGCGGCTGGTTCATGGCGGACCTCATTTCTTCAGTTGTTCAAGGACGTAGGGGACGACGGGGCGGCCGGTGCCGGCGAGCGCGGCGTCGGCCTCGAAAAGGCGCTGGCAGGCGTCGGGATAGGTGAGGCCGCCCAGTTCGACGATGAGGCGGATGGCGCGGTCGATGAGCTTCTTGTTGCTGACATCCACCCAGCTCATCCAGTTGCCCGTGACGCGCCCCATGCGGACCATCGTGCCCGTGGAAATCGTGTTCAGGCACAGCTTGACGGCGAGATGGGGGAAGACGCGCAGCGGCGTTTCCAGCGGCGCGCCGGGCACATGCATGTCGCCTGCGGCGGGGCCGATGGAGAGATGGCGCGAGAGCGCAAAGCGGCTTCTGAGACGGCCGAACTCCGCCAGAAGCGCGGCGTTGCCGAGGTCGTCGGCGGTGATGAGGAAGCCTGCGTCCTTTCCCGTGGCGGCGCGCTCGTCAAGGTTCTCCTGTCCGATGGGAATGCGGCAGAGGCGTTCGGCGGAAAGGCGCGGCGGCCGCGCCTTGATGTTCTCCGCAGCCCCCATCGCCTCGTAGTCCGCGACGCTCCAGTCAAGGCAGCGCAGAGGCCGCCGCAGCGCGTGTCGCCACGCTTCCGCCGTCGGCAGCAGCGGATTCTTCACGAAGGCCCACGACGGCGGCGAAGTCGTGTCGTCCAGCGGGCGGAAGGGCGGCAGCTTGAAGGTGGGGGAGCGCTCCGTCGTGTCGGTGAAGATGTCCAGCAGATAGTCGTCCGCGAAATAGGTGACGAGGGCGCCGTCGTTGTAGAGGGCGGCCTCCTGTTCGATGCAGGCGGCCAGCGTCTCGCGCGCGGCAGGCGCTTCCAGCGCGTCGAGGAGCGCCTCGAAGCCGGCGGCATAGTCGACGGCGGGCCGCCCCGCGAGACGGGCGGCGGCGCTGTCAAGGGCCGCGCCTGCGACGAGCTGTTCGGAAGTGGTCGCCTGCATGCGCGTCGATCCCGCCAGCGCCATCGGCCCGCAGGAGAGGTCGAGGACGGTGACGCGCGGGTCGCGGATGGCCTTGCGCGATCGCTCCAAATGCGCCGCCAGCAGGTCGGCGGGATTGTTGAAGAGGAGGAAGACGGAGAGGCCGCGCGCGAGCGCCTCGAAGACGGTGCCCAGGACGGAGGAGGTCTCGCCGCCCTCCGTGATGGCGACCAGCGTGTCCCCTGCGGTCAAGTTCAGCTCCTGCACCTGCCGCGCGCCGAAGGTCTGGTAGTCCTCGAAGAACTCGACGGAGCGCACCATGGCGTAGTCTCCGCCGGTCATGATGCTGAAGACCTGGTCGGCGTAGGGGGCCAGCTCGGCCGTCTCCGCGCAGCAGCGCCGCCACATGCTCTCCAGGAGGATGCTCAGGCGGCCGGTGGCGCCGCAGCCGGAGAAGCAGACGCGCCTCCCTGCGCGCAGCGTCTCCAGCAGCGTGCCCGCGAGGCGCGCGTATTGGGACGAGGCGAAGACGCGCTTCGCCATCTCCAGCACGTTCCTGTCCACGCGCTGCAGGCACGCGATGCCATCCGTCATCGCGGCGGCGAAGCGCGCGTCGAGGTCCCGCGTCAGCGGGTTGGACTGCTCGGTCGGCAGGAAGCCGAGATGGAACTGCTTCTCCTCTTCAAGGAAATGCAGCGCCTGTTTGGTGGATGCTTCGCTCATGGAAGAAGGATTGCGTACCGACGGCGTCTCGCCGTCGGAAGAGGGCTTTTTCTTGCCGACGGCAGGGACGTCGCCGGCACGGATTTATTTGTGCGCGGCCTTGACGAGGTCGCAGGCTTCGATGAGGAACTCCTCCGAGAGGCTGTCGGTGGACATCCAGGGGGCGGTCATGAAGCCGAGGAGGTGTTCCTTTGAAATGGCTTTGGTGCAGTATTTTACGGTGCCGGCGTAGTTCGACTTGTAGGCCCAGTTGCTGCCCGTGGGCAGCTGGTCGTAGCCGAGACGGTCGAGCAGGTCGTAGGCCGCCAGGTACTTGTCGTAGTTCTCAAGGCGTTTCGGGATGGGGTTGGCCTCGTTGAAGACGCTGTAGTCGAAGACCTCGCGGTAGTACCAGTTGCACTGCACGACATCCTTCTGGACGTTGGCGGTGTAGGCCTCTTCGCCGCACTGCCACAGCTTGTCCGCCCACATCATGGGGCGGGCGCCGTTGCGCCG
>CACZQQ010000492.1 GCA_902783355.1 uncultured bacterium | reverse complement strand
TCGAAGGTGCCCGACATGGAGTCCTTGCCGCCGATGGAGGCGGTCCCGAACTCCAGCTGCGCCCGCAGCGCGCCCAGGAGCGCCGCCAGCGGCCGGCCCCACCGCGCGGGATCGCCGCCCAGATGCTCGAAGTACTCCTGGCAGGAGAGGCGCGCCTGCGACGCGTCGCCGCCGGCCGCCGCGATCTTCGCGAGGGCCTCGACCACGCCGTAGAGGGCGCCGTGGTAGGGGCTCCAGGAGCAGATGGCGGGGTCGTAGCCGTGGGACATGATGGTGCAGCACTCCGTGCGGCCGGCAGTGGGCAGCTTGGCGGCCATCGCCTCGTTGGGCGTGAGGCGCGTCCTGCCGCCGTAGGGCTCGATGACCGTGGCGGCGCCGATGGTGCCGTCGAAGCGCTCCACGAGCCCCTTCTGCGAGCAGACGTTCAGGTCGCAGAGGTTCTCCAGCCATTTGGCCAACATGAGTTCATCAGATATCTCGTTGGCGTGGAATGGGTTGCTTGACTTGTCAGGTGCAACTACTTGCGCCACAGCATGTTGTGTGACGCCATTCGTGTCCAGGAAAGCGCGGGAGATGGAGACGATGGCCTTGCCGCGCCAGAAGAGCTGCAGGCGCGGCTCCGCCTGCACGACCGCCACGCGCGTGCATTCCAGATTCTCCTCCGCGCAGTATTTCAGCGCGGCGGCCACGTCCGCCTCGGCCACGACGACCGCCATGCGTTCCTGCGATTCGGAGATGGCCAGCTCCGTGCCGTCCAGCCCGTCGTACTTCTTGGGCACGGCATCCAGGTCGACCTTGAGGCCGGGGGCCAGCTCGCCGATGGCGACGGAGACGCCGCCCGCGCCGAAGTCGTTGCAGCGCTTGACGAGGCGCGCGAACTCGCCGCGCCGGAAAAGCCGCTGGATGTTCCTCTCCGTCAAGGGGTTGCCCTTTTGCACTTCCGCGCCGCATGTCTGCAGCGATTCCTCCGTGTGGGCCTTGGAGGAGCCCGTTGCGCCGCCGCAGCCGTCGCGGCCCGTGCGGCCGCCGATGAGCAGGATGACATCGCCCGGTTCGGGGGTGCCGCGGCGCACGTTGGCCTGCGGGGCGGCCGCGATGACCGCGCCCAGCTCCAGCCGCTTCGCCATGAAGCCCGGATGGTAGTACTCCTGCACCTTGCCGGCGGCCAGGCCGATCTGGTTGCCGTAGGAGGAGTAGCCGGCGGCGGCGGTGCGCGTGATCTTGCGCTGCGGCAGCTTGCCGGGCAGCGTCTCGGCGACGGGGCGGCGCGGGTCGGCGGCGCCCGTGATGCGCATGGCCTGGTAGACGTAGGAGCGGCCGGAGAGGGGGTCGCGGATGGCGCCGCCGAGGCAGGTGGCCGCGCCGCCGAAGGGCTCGATCTCCGTCGGATGGTTGTGCGTCTCGTTCTTGAACATGATGAGCCACGGCTCCTTCACGCCGTCGATCTCCGCCTCCACCACGATGGAGCAGGCGTTGATTTCGTCGGAGGCGTCCAGGTTCGCCAGCTTGCCCTGCCGCTTGAGCTCGCGGGCGCCGATGGTCGCCAAATCCATCAGGCAGAGGGTCTTGCTCTCGCGGCCCAGACTCTTGCGCAAATCCACGTAGCGCGCGTAGTCGGCCTGGATGGGAGCCGCCAGCGGATTGCCGTCCGACGGGAACTCCACCTTGTCGAGGTTCGTGGCGAAGGTGGTGTGGCGGCAGTGGTCTGACCAATAGGTGTCGATGACCTTGATTTCGGTGAAGGTGGGGTCGCGCTTCTCCGTGTCGCGGAAGTAGGTCTGGCAGAAGGCGAGGTCCTCCACGCTCATGGCCAGCCCCAGCTCCTTGACCATCGCGGCAATGCCCGCCGCGTCAAGCCGCGTGAAGCCCGCCATGGTCTTGACGTCCGGCGGGACGGTCGACTCCATGGCGAGCGTGGCGGGCTTGGCGCCCAGAAGCGCCTCGCGGCTCTCCACGGGGTTGATGAGGTAGCGCTTCACGCGCGCCATGTCCTCCTCCGTGAGCGCCCCCAGCAGGGCGTAGGCGGTCGCCGTGCGCACGAGCGGCCGCTCCTTCTGCGTGAGCAGCTGGATGCACTGCGCCGCCGAGTCCGCGCGCACGTCATACTGCCCCGGAAGATACTCCACCGCAAACCATTGCGCGCCCTCCACGGAGGGCAGTTCGTCCACAAAGACCTGGTCGCAGTTGGGTTCGGAGAGGACGCTGGCCAGCGCGGCGGCGAATTCGCCGTCGTCCAGGCCGGTCAGGTCATAGCGCTTGAAGATGCGGACGGCCTGCAGGGCCGCCAGGCCGAGCGTCTCGCGCAAGTCCAGCAGGAGGTTCTGGGCCTCCACATCAAAGCCGGGGCGCTTCTCGACGTATGCACGGAAAACCTGTGACATGGGACGATCCTATCGGGTTGAAGGTTCAAGTGAAGTGAAATCGGCAAAATATAATGCGCCGGACACATCGCGCGCGTGGGCTCGCGTTAAATATAGAAACACGACTTTTGCCCCAAAGGCGCCACCGAAAGCGGTGGCGAATAAATGCCGCCCGCAAGGCCGGCGGCACATGGGCGCGGTGTTCCTGCCGCGCCCAGAAGGGAAACGCATCGTCAGATCCAGCGGATGCCGGCGATGTCGCAGTAGGCCTTGAGGAGGGGGCGGTTGTCGCCGTAGGAGACGATGTAGTGCTGTCCCATGACGTTGGCCAGGAAGTCGTCGGCGGGGAAGTCGAACTTGACTTCGATGGAGGGCAGTTGCGGCGCGGGCGGCGCCCAGCCCGCCTCCTCCCATGTCTCCGGCCGGACGGCGTTTCCGCGCACGCAATGCATGGCCAGCTCGCCGCCGACCTGCGCCAGCCGCGCGATGGTGACCTCCCCTGTCTTCACCTTCGAGACGTTGAGGAGGCCCTCGCCGAAGGAGCCGAAGGCGTTGGGCATGACGGTGATGCGGCCGTCCACGGCGCAGCCGGGCACGTAGTCGGGCACGCCCATGAGGGCGGAGTCGCGCGTGAATTCGTAGAACTCCATGTAGGCGGGCGTCCGTCCCGTCAGGCGTTTGACGATGAGCTGCGTGACGGTGCCGTAGGAGTCGTTTTCAGGGGTCGTGGGGATGTCGATGAGGTCGTGGAGGAGGGTCATGGCGCCGGCGGGGGCGAACTTGAGCAGCTTCTTGACGCCGTCCACGTCGCAGAAGGAGAAGGCGTCGTAGCCGCGCGCCTCGATCTTGCGCTTGAAGGCGAGGGCCAGCCGCACGGAATTCTCCACGGTGCCCTCCTGCGGCTCCCGCTGGAACTCCCACTCCCTCCGGATATGGGCCGCCGCCGCATCTATCTCCGACGAAGGAATTTCCTTGATGAGATCCGCGATCTCCAGCAGGTCGAAGTGCTCGATTTCGGCGCCGACGACGCGCTTGAGGAGGTTTCCGTCGTAGAGGGTGCCGAAGAGGCGCATGTCGCGGTAGCCGTTCATGCCGATGAAGGCGTGGCGCATCCAGGCGGCGGCCGAGGCGGCCTTCAGGTAGGCGGCGGCCTCGTCGTAGCGTGGCGCGCTGTCCTTGAAGTTGACGAGATACTTGAAGGTGCAGCCGTGTTCGGCGAGGGCGGCGCGGAGGGCGGTCGTGCCGGCCTGGTCGGCGGTGGTGACGAAGTGGCCGTTGGCGCGCCAGCCGCTCAGCCCCCACAGCAAAATCGGCTTGTGGCGAAACTGCTCCACGATCTTCATGACCGCCCAGGAGGGGATCCAGCCGGCCACGCACAGTGCCAGCGCGTCGAAGTCCTGCCGTGACAGTTCGTCGATGGCGCGCTGCGCCTGCAGGCCCTCCGGATCGTCGCTGACGGGGGCGGTCTCGCAGACGGTCAGGCCGCGCTGGCGCAGCGCCTCCGCCGCCTCATGGCAGCGACCGTCGATGAACTCGCGGGGCGTGTTGACTTCGCCGAAGCCGACAAAGCCGGCGCGCATCTCTTGAGCTTTCTGAAGCATTTTGTTCTCCGATTGGTTATTGCTCACTCTTTCCGGCGGCTTCTCGCCGCCGGCACCGAACAGGCCCCGCGTTATTTGAAAGTTGGCAGGAGCAGGTTGTTCAACTTGCGGTAGCGGTCGTATTCGCGGGCGTAGGCGGTTGCATTCGGCCCAGGCCGGATGGTGCTCTTGAGACGCACCATGGCGCGGGCGCCCTCCGCCGCGGAGGCGATCTCGCAGGCGGCGAGGCGGCCCAGGATGGCGGCGCCGAGGGCGGTCGCCTCCTCGCAGGCGGTGACGGTCACGGGCGTGTCCAGCACATCCGCCATGATCTGCAGCCACAGGGGGCTTCGCGCGGCGCCGCCCAGCGCGCGCACCTCCACGATGGGGCATGCCATGGCGCGCAGGACCTCCACGTTGTCCCGCAGCAGGTAGGCGACGGATTCCATGATGGCGCGTGCCCAATGGCCGCGCTTGTGGGCCAGCGTCACGCCGTAGGCGACGCCGCGCGCGGCGGGATTGCAGACGGGCGAGACGGCGCCCGCGCAGTGCGGCAGCAGCAGGAGGCCATCGCTGCCCGGCGGCACCTCGGCCGCGAGGCGCCCTAGGTCGTCGTAGGTCAGCCCTGCCGTGAATTCGTCGCGGAAGTGCTTGAGGAGCATGCCTGCGGTGGGCGCCCACGGCAGCAGGACGTAGGTCTTTGGCGCGAAGCCAAGGTATGTGCTGATGCGGCGCTCCTCGTCGTAGACGGGGCGCGGGAAGGCGGCGCAGAGGGCCAGCGAGCAGCCCGTCGTCTCGGAGACGAGGCCCTCTTCTGTGCATCCGCTGCCCAGGTTGCCGCAGACATGGTCGATGGGGCCGCAGGTGAGGACGCAGCCCGCCGGCAGGAGGCCGTTGCCTTCGCTGCATGTGCCTGCCGGTTCGCCCGCGTCCTTTAGGTGAGGAAGCTGTAACTCGTTGATTTGCAAGAAGCTAAGAATATCCGCGTCATAGGCGCCTGTGCGGATGTCGTAGTAGAGGGAGGAGGGCATGAGGCCGCGGCAGGTCACATACTCGCCGCAGAGGCGCGAGATGATGAAGTCCTCCACCATGAGGTAGTGCGCGGCCTTGGCGAAGACATCCGGCTCGTGGGTGCGCAGCCAGAGGATCTTGGCGGCGGGCCAGCAGGGCAGCATCTCCGTCTGGCCGGAGAGGCGGAAGAGGGCGTCGTCGCCGAAGCGGGCACGGAAGGCGGCGGCCTCCTCCACGGCGCGGTTGTCCAGCCAGACGATGGCCTTGCGCAACGGCTTTCCGTCGGCGTCCAGGACGATGAGCGTCTCCGCCTGGCCCGTCACGCCGCATGAGACGATGTCCTCCGGCGGGACATTGGCCGCCGCGACGGCCTCCCTGACGGCACGGCATGTCGCCTCCCAGTAGCGCTCCGGATCAAGCTCCACGATGTCCGGAGAGGGCGTCTCCAGCACGTATTCGGCCAGCCCGCCGCCCAGCGGGCGGCCCTCCGTGTCGAAGAGGACCGCCTTGATGCCGGTGGTGCCGATGTCGATTCCGAGATAGCAGCGGGCCATGGGGGCGCTCCGTCAGCCGAAGAGGGCGTTGATGGCGGCGACGGTCGCGTCGGCCAGCTTGAAGCCGGCGTCGGGGCCGCACTGTCCGTTGACGACGCAGCCGCCGTAGCCGCCGAACTTGGCGCCGTCAGGGCTTGGCAGGTATCCAAGTGGTTGGCTACCAGAGAGTTGGATGAGGAATGTCTGTTTCGCCCTGCTGCGCGCCTTGATGATCTGGCCGTAGTAGAGGTAGAGCTCGAAGGGGTTGTTGGCGATGGCGATGTCCCCCAGGCGCACGGCGTTCATGCGGAAGGCCACGTTGGGCTTGGCGTCCTGGTCCTCATAGCGCGCGACGACTGCCTTGGCGTTCTTGATGAGGACGAAGTGGTGGAGCTTGCTGTCGTAGGGGCCGGGGCCGTTGAGCTTCTCGTTGGCGTGCATTTCCGCGCAGAAGGCGTCGAAGGCGGCGCGTTCGGGGAGGATGGCCTCCAGCCGCGCCAGCTCCGCCTTGGCGGCCTCGTACTCCATGTAGGAGACCTTGCGTCGCGGCAGCGTCACTTCCTGCACGGTGCTCTTGAGGAGAGGCGCGTAGTCCACGGGATAGACCTTGGCGGCGCGGACGGCCGCCACGAGGCGGTTGGCCAGCACGGGTACGCCGTCTTCGTGCCAGAAGTCGGGCTCGGTGTCCTCGTAGTGGCGCACGAGGTCGCGGGGGGACTGGCAGCCGGCGGGGCTGATCTGGTAGAGGGTATGGAAATCGTCGCCGAACTCCTTCTTGAGCAGTTCGCGTGTGGCGCCTGCGAAGTCGGAGGAGAGCTTGTAGGTGGCCTCCATGACCTGCGAGGGGCAGGCGACGTTGAGGAACATGCCTGTCTTCCTGCCGCCTTCGTCGCAGGTGAAGAGCATTTCGACGCCCGTGTCCTCCCCCGCCTCCATGGCGGTGAAGTCGGCGCGCGTGGTGTCGCCGTACATTTCGGCGGTGCCGTCGCGGAAGACGGCGCGTCGGCAGTGGCCGATTCTGGCATTGCCGAAGGCGCGCGCGATGCCGCCGGGCTGCCGCGCCTTCCACGCGTCCACGATGGCGTGTGCCATGATGGGCACGATGTAGTCCATGTATTCCTTAGGCGTGAGGATCTCGTCGGCGGGCGGGCGGAAATCGTCGGTGGCGGCCAGCCTGTAGACGCTTTCGGGGCCGCCTTCGCCGGCGGCTGGCGCGGTGTGGGTGTGGATGGCGTTGATGAAGACGCGGGACGGGTCGATGGCCGGTTCCAGTTCGGCGGCCAGGCGCCCCACGGCCTCGTGGATGGGGCCGACGATTTCGCCGATGTCCAGCGTGCCTACCACGAACTGCTCCTTCCCCTGCGAGAAGGCCGCGCAGGTGAACTTGAGCCGCGAGTAGACCTCCTTGCTGAAGCGCGCATAGTACTGCCCCGAAAGCGAGACGTACTTGTCCATCTTCGGCGTCACGTCCGCCTCGGCCCAGCCTATCAGAAGTTTCTCTGCCATGTCTTTTCCCTCGTGTTTGAATTCCGGACTCTTCGATTCTTGATTTCCCGACCCCGCTATCCCTGCACGACTTCGAGGCCGCGGGCGCGCAACCGCCGCAGGAGCCCCTCGTCCATCTGGCCGTCGGTGGCCAGCACCTCGATTTCGCTGAAATCGGCGAACTTGGCGAGGGCCTTGAGGCCGAACTTGGCGCTTTCGGTGATGACGGCCACGTGGTCGGCGATCTTCACCGATTCGCGCTCCAGGTTGGAGATGGAGAGGTCGGCGGTGTAGAAGCCGCCCTCCTCGGAGGCCGCGTCGCAGCCTGTGACCAGCCACGAGACGTGGTACTCCCGCAGGTTCTTCTCCGCGACAGGGCCCATGAGGTCCATCTTGTCGTCGCGGAACTCGCCGCCCAGCAGGATGACCTTGCAGCGGCCGCCGCCCTCGCGCAGGCCGTTGCCGCGGAAGAGGGTGGAGGCGATGGCCAGCGAGTTGGTGACCACGGTCACAGGCGCGGTGCAGTGGCCGGAGAGGTAGCGCGCGAAGGCCAGCGTCGTGCGCCCGCCGCTGATGAAGAGGGCGTCCGTGGGGAAGAGGCGGCGGTAGAGGGCGGCGGCGATGGCCTGCCGCACGCCCGCCGCCCCCGTCGCGCCGTCCTCCGACGACTTGTGCAGCGTGTCGTAGAGCAGCACATGGCCGCGGGCGACGACGATGCCCTCGCAGGCGGAAAGCGCCTTCAGGTCCCTGCGCACCGTCATCTCCGTGACCGCGAACTGGGCGGCCAGCGCCTTGACGGTCTGGTCGCTGGTGCGCAGGAGCGCAAGGATTTGGCGCTGGCGGTCGTTCATGCGGCGCGCGTCAGCGCTTCTGCTGCAGGGTGAAGTGGACGTCGTCCGCCTTCTCCTCGGGGGTGTACTTGCGCAGGGTGTTGATGGTCTCGCCGTTGTTCCACTTGCGGTCCTCCTCGAGGGGGCCTGTGGTGCCCATGACGGTGACGTTGAGCTGGCGGTGGCGTGCGCGCACGTGGTCCCAGTCCACGAAGTAGACGTGGGCGAATTCGCCGCCGTCGAGGACGCCGTCCTTGATGGTCATGGTCTCGCTGCGGCCGAAGAAGACGGAGCGCAGGTGGCCGTCGGTGTTCATGCTGGTGTAGTCGCCCGGCTCATTGACATAGCGGCCAAACTGCGTATGGATGGGGCCGGGATGGCGGTACTGGTGCTCCTCGGCGAAGTCGGGGATCATCTTGCGCATGATGTCGAGCAGGTCATGCTGCAGGTATTCCAGATCGAACGAGTCGATGTCGTGGGAGCACTCCTGGATCATGACGGAGCAGGTGGTGTGGTGGGACGCGATGCAGAC
>CACZQQ010000491.1 GCA_902783355.1 uncultured bacterium | reverse complement strand
GCCACGGCAACTGCCCGCCCGAGCTCTTCTTCTGCATCGGCGCCGCCTGCACCTTCCTCCTGACGCTTGTGCTGATTCCGCTGACGGGGGCGCTCCGCGGCGCCGAATGGTCGTGGCTGGTGGTGCTGTGCACCATCGGCGCGACCGCCCTCAACAGCGTCGCGAACATCACCACCATGCTGAACGTCGGCTACGGCTCGGCCGCGCTCTACCTGGCGCTCTCCAGCCTTGGCCTCATCCTCTCCTTCCTCTGGTCGGTGGTCGTCTGGCACGAGCCGATGTCGCCAATCAACGCCGTCGGCATCCTCTGCATCGTGGCCGCCATCGTCGTCTCCGCGCTGGACGGACGCAAACGCGAGAAGACGCCGGCCCACCGCAGCGGCGACCTGCGCCTCGTGCGCAAGCGCCTCGCCCTCGCCTTCACCTCCACCGTCTGCGCAGGTTCCAGCCAGATCCTCTTCGTCTACCCCTTCTCGGCGGGCTTTTCAGCGCCGCCGCTGCCGTCGCTGGTGAAGATCGCCCTCATCGCCGCCACCTACATCGCCATCTACGCGTCCATCCTCCTCTGCCGACGGCGGCACTACGCGGCGTGGCCCGCGCGGCGGCTCCTGGCCACCTACCCCGTCCTCTGGGGCATCCTGGCCGTCGTCTCCTACTCCTTCCTCTTCAAGGCATTGAAGTATCTCGGCGAGATGGGGCGCTCCGGACTGGCGTACCCCTTCTGCAGCGCCGTCCAGCTCTTCTGCTTCGCCCTCTTCTGCCGCGTGGCCTACCATGACCGCCTGACGCCACGCCAGATGGCCGCCCTCCTCCTCATCGTCGCAGGCATCTTCGCCGCTAGAATGTAACTCATTGAAAATCCATATGTCAGAACTCAAAATCGGTTTCTTCAGGCACTGGTTCCAGCCGCCCTACCCCTTCGTCGAATTCCTCCGCGAGGAGGGCCTCAATCCCCTCCAGATCGACTACAGCAAGAAGGGCTATCTCGAAGGGCTTGACGTGGCGCTCATCGAGCAGGACGGCTTCGACGACTACATCGAGAACGACGGCGCGTACATCCTGGACTGGGTGGCGCGCGGCGGGATCCTCCTCTTCATGCATCAGGACTGGCGGCGCTGGGCGCCCTTCTTCCTCACGGAGGACTGCGGCTACGTCCAGCTCATCCACCGCCACGCCATCACCATCCGCGAGGCCAACGGGCTGCCCTCCTGGAACTACATGCTGCCGCGCGTCGAAGAGGCCGGCCGCCGCCTCTTCCAGGAGCCAAACCGCATCCAGCCGGACGAGCTGCTCGGATGGCACGTCCACACGCAGGAGTTCGGCCTCATCAAGGACGACCCGCAGACGCCGCCGGCCACCTTCGAGACGGCGGCGCTCTCCTGCTACCTGCCTGACCGCGCCCACGGCTGGGAGGTCCTCGGCTCCTACAAGGACCCCGCCGTCAAGGACGGCGCGCTCCTCCTGCAGAAGCGGCACGGGAAGGGCTTCGTCTTCCTCTGCCAGCTCCTCTTCCCCGAGAGGCGCGTCCCGCAGGAGGACGCCTGCCTGGCCTTCTGGCGGCACTTCCTCCCCAACCTGACGGCGCATTTCGCGCGCCTCAAGGCCGGCGACACCGCCGTCCCGCCGCGCCCGAAGGCGTCCCTGCCGCCGAAGCCCAACTACAACCTGGCCATCCACATGCATTCGCTGGACTGGTTCGGCTGCGACTCCTCCCTGGGCACCATCGAGGCCATCATGCGCCGCTGGAAGATCGACATCTGCGGCCTCGCCGTCAAGGACACCGCCTGCTACGACGGACATCTTGACCTGGACGCCTACTCCAACGAGGGGGCCCTCTTCCTCCACGGGCAGGAGTACCACCCCTTCAACTGGGGCGACTCCCACGCCAAGGACGGCCACAACACCTACCATCTGCTGGCCCTCGGCATCGACGGCGACGCCTACACGCCCGAATTCACGCGCTCCCTCTTCTCCGACGAGGAGGTCGACGCCTACATGAAGCGCGCCATCGCCTACGTCCACGAACACCACGGCGTCATCATCGCCACCCACCCCTACTGCGACGCATGGACGAACTACCCCTGCGACGGCGCCGACCTGGGCGAAGTCATCACGCCGCTGGCGGGGACCGCCATCGAGGCGCAGTGGCTCAAGGGGCGCCGCTTCACCCTCATGCACTCCGTCGACCTCTTCGGCTACAAGCGCCTCTTCGCCAACCCGGGCGCCAACTTCATCTACATTGACTGCGTCCCCGACCGCGACACGGTGTGCGAAGCCGTCCGCAAAGGGCGCGTCATCGCCGCCTGCTTCTTCCACGCCTGCGACATCACGCTGGACGGCGCACGGCCAGGCGAGACCGTCTCCCGCGACGGCCTGCGCGAATTCCGCGTCCGCGCGGAGGCCTTCGACGGCGACCTGCGCGAGGCGCGCCTCTACGCGGGCACGCAACTTGTGGCCACCCTGCCGCTTTCAGGCAGGACCGTGGACACCGCGCTGCCAGTGCCGAAAGAGCTGCCGCCGGAGGCCCCCTATCTCCGCATGGAGATCGACGGCACCCGCGACAGGCAGCGCGCCGCCACGAACCCCTTCTGGCTGGCCTGAAGCGTCCGCCACCTCCTGTCTGCCAACTGAAGAACCACCACGGGGGAAAGCATGTCCGAAGTGAAGAAAACGCAACTTGTCCTGGGCGTCACGGGCTCCATCGCGGCCTACAAGGCGGCCGAAATCACGAGCCTTCTGCGGAAGGCGGGCGTCGAGGTGACGGCCATGATGACGGAGAGTGCAACGCATCTTATTGCACCACAGACATTTATGACACTTTCACACCATCCCGTCGTGACAAGCCTCTGGGATTCGCCCGACTGGCAGCCGCGCCACATCGAGCTGGCGCTGGAGACGAAGGTCCTGCTGATTGCGCCCGCGACCGCCAACATCCTCGCCAAGATGGCGCATGGGATTGCGGACGATGCGCTCTCCACCTTCTGCCTCTCCCACGAGGGGACCGTCATCGTGGCGCCCGCGATGAACCCGCGCATGTGGCGCCATCCCGCGACCGCGGCGAACGTGGCGCTGCTGAAGAAGCGCGGCGTGCGCTTCGTCGGCCCCGTGGTGGGCGCGGTCGCCTGCGGCGAGGCGGGCCTGGGCCGCATGGCCCCCGTGGAGGAGATCGTGCAGGCGGCGCTGGCCGCCATGCGGGAGTAGAGCGCCATGCTGCCCCTCATCTCCATCCGGACGCCTCTCTTCCCCACCACCGAGGTGCGCCCCGCCCTCTTCATGGACAGGGACGACACCCTCATGCCCGACAAGCCCTATCTGGCGGATCCGGACGGCGTCGAGCTCTATCCCGACGCCTGCGCCGCGCTGGCGCGCTTCCGCGCCGCCGGATGGCGCCTCCTCCTCGTGAGCAACCAGTCGGGCGTCGGCCGCGGCCGCATCACCGCGGGGCAGCTGACGGCGGTCCACCGCCGCCTCGTGGAACAGCTGGCGGCGGGTGGCGTCCAGCTGGACGGCGCCTACTACTGCCCGCACGCGCCGGAGGAGGCGTGCGCCTGCCGCAAGCCGCTGCCCGGCCTCTTCCTGCAGGCGATGGCGGACTTCGCCACGGACACGGCGGCCTCCGTCATGCTGGGGGACCGCAAGGGCGACATCCAGGCGGCCCACGCCGCAGGCCTGCGCGCCGCCTTGATCACCGCCTGCGAACGCGAGACGCCGCCCGACAACTTCGGCGCAGAGTTCGTCTTCACCAGCCTGACGGCGGCCGCCGAAGGGCTTCTCAAATGAATTAGACGACATGGCGGACTGGAAAGCCACATTCAAGCAGTGGGTGAAGGGAGGCGCCCTCCTGCCGCCGCACGGGCGGCTGGACGTGGCGGACGAACGGCTCTGCGCGGCCGCGCTCCTGCGCCTCGCCGCGCAGCATCCGGACGAGACGCTGCTGGCCGCCGTGGCGGACGAGGCCGTCGCGGAGCGCCTGGCCGCCGACTACGGCACCCTGGCGGAGCTGTGCGGCGAGCGCCGCCAGCCCATCGTCATTCCGGAGGTGGCCTCCGGACGGCGGCAGTGGCAGCCTGAAAACGAGGCCAGCTGCTGCGCGGCCCTCCAGGCCGCCCTCAACCACCAGGAAGGCCTCTACATCGCCGCCGCCGGAACCCTCCTCTCGCAGGCCATGGCCCCCGCCAACTTCGCCGACAAGACGGTCGTGCTGCGGCAGGGCGACAAGACGACGATGGAGGCG
>CACZQQ010000490.1 GCA_902783355.1 uncultured bacterium | reverse complement strand
GAGACTCGGACAAGGCAGCGCTTTGGGCAATCATGGCCGGGATTCCCAACGCAAAGGTCGCGGAGAGCTTCAACGCCAAGGGCGCAAGGATGCATTTTAAAGTCATCGGCGTTCTTTGCGTCGCCGCACCTTGCGCTCTCTGCGTAAAAAAAACTCGCCCGACAGATGTGTCGCCCATGTCCTGCGTGAACGAAAAAATCGCAGAGACCTCCACGAAGACTTGGGCACAGCTACACTTTCGGCGAACAAAGCCAAAATTTTTCATGCGGGGGACGTGTCAGAACGAGAGGGCGGTCTTGCGGAGGGCCTCCGCCTGCCGGGCGATGGTCTCGTCGTCGCCGTAGTTGGTCTTGAACTGCATGAGGCGGGGCTGCGTGGCCTCCGCGACGGGGCACTGGCGGTGCTCGGCGGGGATCACGTCCCGCAGGCACGGCTCCTGGTAGGAGAGCTTCCACGCGCCGTAGAAGCCCTCGCCGCCGTTGGCGTTGAAGCGGTTGTAGAACTCCAGCCACGGGATGCGGTCGTCCTCGATCTTGACCGTGTAGGCCCAGTAGGCGTTCCTGTAGCCCTCGGGCTCCGCCTGCGGCCGCAGCCACGAGATGCCGTCGATGGCGGCCGCGAAGGCGGCGGCGCACTTGCGGCGCCACGCCACGAACATGTCCAGCTTCTCCAGCTGTGCGAAGGCGACCGCCGCCGTCAGGTTGCTGACGCGGTAGTTGTAGCCGATGGAGGCGTGGCGGTCGAAGTCGGGCTTCACGAGCATCTCCTTGGTGATCTTGGAGGCGCCGGGTTTTGCGTTGACGAGTCCGTAGCCGAGGCTGGAGAAGCGGCGGACCTTGTCCGCGTACTCCAGGTTGTCGGTGACGACCATGCCGCCCTCGCCGCAGGTCATGTGCTTCGAGTTCTGGAAGGAGAAGCTGGCGAAGTCGCCCCACGTGCCCACGAGGCGGCCCTTGCATTCGCCGAGGAAGCACTGCGCATCGTCTTCGATGAGAACGAGATGCTTCTCGTCGCAGAGGGCGCGGAGGGCGGCGAAGTCGGGGGCCAGGCCGTAGAGGGAGACAGGCATGATGGCGCGCGTGCGCGGCGTGATGCAGCGGCGCGCCGCCTCGGCGTCCATCACGAAGGTCGCGGGATCGATGTCGGCGTAGACGGGGGTCGCGCCCGCGTGGATGACGGCGAAGGTGGTGCTCGACATGGTCAGCGGGGGCACGATGACCTCGTCGCCCGGCCCGATGCCGGCGGCCGCCAGCGCCGCGTGCATGGTCGCCGTCCCGTTGCAGAAGGTGATGGCGTACTTGACGCCGAACTTTTCGGCGAAGGCCGCCTCCAGCTTGCCCACGTAGTTGGTCTTCGAACCGCCGGGGAAGCCGCCGGAGAGGACGTCCTTGACGTAGGTGAATTCACGGTCGTCGATGCGCCAATTCTGTGCCATGTTTGAATTTCCCTGTGTTTGTTTGAGATGCGACGGCGTTCGCCATCGGAAATCGTTGATGCGCTTATGGGTACTTTAATGTCACGCAGAAGTCCTGCACTTGGGCGCCGACGATTTTAAGATGCGGAGGACAGGCGAGGCAAATGGGACAGGAGGGCGGCGTTTGCGCAAAGCGCGACTATAATATGGGTGTTGTCCCGCCGGAAGCGAAAAAGGTCGGCCCAGCCGCCCTCACGCCCGACGCGCCCCTTCGGCACACGCCTCCTGCTGCCGCCTGTCAAGTCGTTCGTACAGTACCTATATAATAGGGAGAACCAGCCCATGAAGAAAAGCCTGCTCCTGTTGCTCCTGTCGGTCGCGCTGAACGCCCTTCTGGCCGCCGACATGCCCCCGCCCGCCAACGTCCAGTGGCTCTACGAATACGACGCCGCCACGGGCGCGCTGCCGGACGCCGCCCTGTGGGCGTCCACCTACAATGCGGCGAAGGCCGTCGTGAAGGAGGGCGCGCTGTGGCTCGACCACGCAGGCGTCGGCGGCGACGGCTACCAGTGCTACAAGCTCAAGGAGGCCGACAACGCCCTGCTGACCGACCCGAAGGGCGACCCCGTCGCCGTCTTCCGCATCCGCTGCACCGAGACGCCCGCCCCCCAGAAGGAGGGCGACTTCCCCGGCTTCTTCACCATCGGCCTCTTCGGCACGCTGAACGGAGGCAAGTTCGGCGCCGACGTGCTGCTCTCACGGACGCAGCTGCTCTTCAACTTCAGCCGACGGCTCGACCTGCCGCAGCCGCTGGAGCTCAACGACGAATACGAGTTCGCCCTCCTTCTGGAACGCCGAAGCGCCTCTGTTCATATCTGGTTGGACGGCAAGTATTTATATAAAATCCCGAATGCCATGATGGAGATGGCGAACGGCCTCATGTGGGGCGACGGCTCCGGCGGCGTCTGCGGCAAGGCGGCCCTGACGAGCCTCCGCGTCGGCCTGTCGAACGTGAGCGACAGGACCGTCTACCTGCCCGGCTCGGCCCCCTACGTCCCGCCGAAGCAGGTCAGCGGCCTCATGCAGAACGAAGACTGCACGCAGTACTTCTACACGCCCTCCTTCCCCGCCACCCGCGAGGGCCTGGAGCGCTATCTGACGGAATGCTATCTTCCCGAGCACACGCAGATCAAGGAGTTCCTGCTGAATCCGCAGAGCCAGCGCGCCTCCTACGACAGCAAGGCAATCCCGCCCAGCTGGCGCGACATGGAGAAGGGGCCCGACGGGCGGCTGCTGTGGCGCGGCAAGCCCCTCAGCGACGCGGCGAACAGCGCCTTCGGCCGCATGATCTCCCTCCACGAAAACGGCATCGACCCCTATGCGGTCTGGATCGACCTGCTGCGCCGACGCAACATCTCGCCGTGGATCAGCCTCCGCATGAACGACGTCCACGACGCCCTCAACGAAGACTCCCACATGCACGCCGACATCTGGCGCGAGCACCCCGAATGGCGCCTCGCCCCCTACCGCACCACCGAATGGTTCGCCCAGCAGCTCGACTATGCGCGCCCCGAAGTGCGCGACTACATGCTGCGCCTCGTGGACGAGGTGCTGGAGCGCTACGACTGCGACGGCCTGGAGCTGGACTGGAT
>CACZQQ010000489.1 GCA_902783355.1 uncultured bacterium | reverse complement strand
GTCCTGTAAGAGCAGCTTCGATAGCAATCTTTGCAGTCTCGGAGTCACGGATTTCACCGACCATGATGACGTTGGGGGCCTGTCGCAGCATGGCGCGCAGGGCGGAGGCGAAGGTGAGTCCCACGTCGGTGTTCACCTGCACCTGGTTGATGCCCGACAGCTCGTATTCGACGGGGTCCTCCGCGGTGATGATCTTGCGCGTGGGCTGGTTGAGTTCGTGGAGGAAGGAGTACAGGGAGGTCGTCTTGCCGGAGCCGGTGGGGCCGGTGACCAGGAAGATGCCGTCGGGGAAGTTCAGGATCCTGTTGATGAGGTCCTGGTCGTCCTGCATGAAGCCCAGTTCGCTGATGCCCAGCATGACGCCGCTCTTGTCCAGGATACGCATGACGATGGATTCGCCGTGGGTGCAGGGGATGTCGGAGACACGCAGGTCCAGTTCGCGGCCCATGACCGTGATGCGGATGCGTCCGTCCTGCGGGATGCGGTGCTCGGAGAGGTCCATGCCGCTCATGAGCTTGATGCGCGACAATATCTTGTTCTGGAGATACTTGGGCGGCGCCTCCACTTCGTTGAGCACGCCGTCGATGCGGTAGCGGATGCGGAACTTGCGCTCCAGCGGCTCCATGTGGATATCGGAGGCGCGGGAGCGGAAGGCCTCCATGATGAGCATGGAGGCGTAGCGGATGATCGGCGCGTTGTCGTCCTCGTTCTCCACGTCGGAGTCGGTGGTGGAGGCGTCCATGGTCGAGCCGATGGTCACGTCCGTCGTGGTCTCCGTGACCTCCGCCATGATGTCGCTGCTGGCCTGGCGGTTGTAGTAGAAGTCCAGCGCGTTCTCCAGCTGGCGGCGCGAGGCCAGGACCCCCTCCACGTCCATCTTCGTCAGGTGGCGCACCGCGTCCAGCGATTCCACGTCGGTGGGGTCGGCCATGGCGACGCGCAGGATGCCGCCGCTGAAGGCCACCGGCACCATCTTGTATCGCCGCGCGATCTGCGGCGGGATGAAGCCGATGATGGATTCCGAGATGCCCTCCTTGTTGCTGTCGAAGTCGTAGACGTCCATGCCGTATTCGGCCGCCAGGATCTGGAGGACGTCCGCCTCGGAGATGACCTTGTGGGTGTAGAGCATCTCCAGCACGGAGTCGGAGTTGTTCTCCTCCTGCCACTTCTCGGCCTCCTTGACCTGCGCCTCGGATAGGATGCCGCGCATGACCAGCAGGTCGACGATGAATTGTTCTTGTCCGCTCACAGTTTGACTCCGGATCTTTCGGGTGACGGGGTTGGCGTTGCGGGGGGGGCATAGGCCCCCTCCCTTTTATTAAGAAAGTACGCGCACGGATTGCAATTCGTCAATATAACCCAACTTTTGCCGTCCGCGTCAAGTCAGGCCGAAATTGCGGGGGGGGACGGCGCCTTTTGCGCGCGTCGCCCCTCCCGTTCACGGGATGATCTGGGTGCCGACGCCGGCGGTCGTGAAGACCTCCAGCAGGAGGGAGTGCCTCAGCCGCCCGTCCACCAGGTGGACCTTGCCGACGCCGGCCGCGATGGCCTCCACCGCGCTGCGCAGCTTGGGGATCATGCCGCCGGAGATGACGCCGTCGCGGATGAGGCCCTCCACTTCGCCGCAGCGGATTTCGGAGATGAGGGAGGCGGGGTCCTTCGGGTCGCGCAGGACGCCGGGCACGTCGGAGAGGAAGACCAGCTTCTGGACCTTCATCTCGGCGGCGATCTCGCAGGCCGCCATGTCCGCGTTGACGTTGAAGACGTCGCCGTTCTGGTTGCAGGCCAGGGGCGTGATGATGGGGATCTCGCCGCGGGAGAGGATCCAGTTGAGCTGCGGCGTGTCCACGTTGACCACCTTGCCGACGAAGCCCAGGTCCAGCTCGGCGCCGCTGCCGTCCGCGGCGGGCGTCGTGATGCGGCGGCACCGCAGGATGTCCTTGCCGGAGACCGCCTTCGCCGCCGCGTGGCACTGCGCCTGCATGTAGTCGACCAGCGCCGCGTTGATGGTGTCGTGCAGCACGCGGTCGACCACCTTGATGGTCGCCGCGTCCGTGTAGCGCAGCCCGTTGATGAAGCGCGGCTCGACGCCCGCCTTGAGCAGCTCCGCGTTGATGGCCTTGCCGCCGCCGTGGACGATGAGCGGCGTCATGCCCGCGATGGCCATGAAGGCCACGTCCCGCAGCACGTCGTGGGCGCGCGCCATGTCCTCCATGGCGCTGCCGCCGAACTTGACCAGGACCGTGCTGCCGTGGAATTTCTGCAGATAGGGGAGCGCCTCGATGAGGACGTCCGCCTTGCCTTGCTCGGGGGAGATGTTCATGTCTTTTCAGAAGAGTTCGTGGTTCTCGATGAATTGGCGGTAGTTTTCCATCAGGTGTTCCCGCGAGAGCATTCCAAGGAACTTGCCCTTGCGGGTGATGGGC
>CACZQQ010000488.1 GCA_902783355.1 uncultured bacterium | reverse complement strand
TGCGCGGGAGGGCCGCGCTCCTGCGCGGCCGCCCCCCCTTGCGAAGCCTTCGCGGGGTAGCGCAGATGTGGGCAGCCACGGGCTGCCCACTCAGGACGGTGTGCGCAAGGGGCTGGCCGAGTGCGGTGATGCAATCGCCGGGAGGGCTTTCAGCACCGCTCGCCCCGCAAAGGCTTCCATTGCGGGAAAGCTCCGGTTGCGGGTTGGGTGCGCGGGAGGGCCGCGCTCCTGCGCGGCCGCCCCCCCTTGCGAAGGAAGCCCTTTCCGCGCGTGTCGGGTGCGCGGGGCGAAAGCCCCGCGGCGCCGAAGGCGCATTTCGGCGCTCGAATCGCTGATTATCGCTGATATCGCTTTGCCCCCTTCGGGGCGGCAAAGCCTCTGCCGCAATGCGCCCCGCAAGGGGCGCCACACAGGTTAGCCCCGGGTGCGGCGGCCGCAGGCCGCAAACCCGGGGATGCGAGCAATTTAATTCAACCAGCGCCCCGAAGGGGCGCCACAGGAAGTGCGGCCATCCCGTCGGCTATTCGCCCTGCATCCAGTAGGCCTGGCCGGCCTCCAGGGCGCCGTCGAAGGCCTCGAAGCCCTTCGGCGTCCAGCGCCAGACCGCCTTCAGGTTCGCGGGCCACTTGCCGCGCGGGACATCCCGCACGACGCCGACCAGGCTCCAGCCGCTGGCGACCTGCAGCGACCAATTCTCCGGCGGCTCGCCCTCCAGCGTCAGCGTGCCCGCCTCGCGGCGGAAGAGCCACAGCGGCATGCCCGGCGCGAAGGCGCCCTGCGCGGGGACGTAGTTCTCCACGCCCGCGTTCCACGTCAGCGCGCCAAGCCCCGCCAGCTCCTGCGCGGAGGCCTCCGTCAGCACCAGCGTCGGCGTGACGATGTTCCATCCGGCGGCGAGGCCGTACGTCTTCAATGCATTGTACGCGGAGACGAGGATGACATTGCGCGCGGGCATGGCGAAGCGCACCACCGCCGCATGGGCGTCCGCCAGCTCGATGCCGACGGCCGACCATTCGCGGAAGCGGAAGCCCTCCCGCTCCGCCGCCGCGATCTCCACGGCGGCGCCGTAGTTCCACACCTGCGCCACGCCGTCCACGACCACCTGGTACGGCTTCGGGAGGTAGTTCGCCGTCAGCGTGACGGTGCGGTTCGGCATGTCGAAGGCGATGCGCTGCGCGGCCGCGTCCGCCAGCGAGACGCCGCTGGCGGTCCAGCGGTCGAAGGTACGCCCCTCCAGCTCGTGGGCGGCCAGCCGCACCTCCGCGACGCGGTGCCCGTCCAGCGTGGCCGGAATGACGACGGGCTCGCCGTCCACAAGGTAGTCCAGCACGACGGCCTCGCCGTCGCGGAGGGCGTATTCCAGCGAGTCGGTGAAGTAGTGGGCGGGCTCCTGCACCACGTCGATGGACTTGCTCAGGCCCGCCGCCGTCAGCCGGACGGAAATCGTGGCTGTGCGCGGGGCGTTGGCCGGGTTGGGCGCGCAGGAGAAGACGACCGCGCCGTCGCCGACGCCCTGCGCCGTCTCCAGCACCAGCCAGCCGGCGTTGCTCTCGGCGGTCCAGGCGGCGGTGGCGTCCACGGCGACGAAGGCCTCGCCGCCCTCGCAGGGCAGCTCCTCGTTGTCGTAGGCCAGCTCCAGCCGCAGGGTCGAGTCGATGCCGACGACGACCTGGAGGCCCAGATAGGTGCCGTCGTCGTCGAGGACCTCGGGCCAGCCCTGGTCGGCGAAGACGTGGAAGGTGACGGCGGGCATGAAGTCGAGCCACGCGTCCGCCTCCTCCGGGGTGCCGGGGAAGTGGATTTCGGCGAGGCTATTGCAGTAGTTGAAGGCGGACTCGTCGATGCGGCGCAGCTTGTAGGGCAGCGTCACGTGGGCGAGGTTCGCGCAGCCGCTGAAGGCCTCGGCGGGAAGCTCCTCCACCGCGTCGGGAATGACGACCGACTGGAGAACCGCGTTGTCCTTGAAGGCGCCTTCCGCGATGGCCTTGACGGGATGGCCGTTCAGCACCGGCGGGATGGCCAGGTCGGCCTCGTCGCGGCAGTAGCTCGTCACCGTGGCGGAGCCGTCCGCCTCCACCCGGTAGCCCAGCGCGTCCACGTTGTAGGAGATGTCCTCCCCGTGGAACTTCCAGCCCTCGCCGATGGCCGCCGCCCACAGGGGCGTCTCGGGCACCAGCAGGTGCGGGTTCGCCTCCACGCACAGCTCGTCGGCCGCCACCGTCGGCGGCCTCTCGCCCATGAGGACGATGTGCCGGAGGCTACCGCCACGGTAGAGGGGCTCCAGCCAGCCCACGCCGGCCGGCAGGACGAGTTTCGCCACATTGGCCTCCCAGAGGGCGCTCTCGCGGAGACGCCAGACGGGATGCCCGTCCAGCGCGTCGGGGACGGCGACCTCCGGCGCGCTGCCGTTGTACTTCACGATCCACGCCTCCTCGCGGCAGTCCACCTGGTAGGTGAAGTCGCCGCAGACGGGGAAGTCAACCAGCTGCACGTTCACCTGGCAGAAGGGCTCCTCCGCCCAGCCATATTGGTTGTCGAAGCGCATCCATCTGTAGGAATTCCACGAATTCGGCCTGTCCCACCTGTATGTATAGAATGCACTTCTATAGGCGGTGATGAGGGCGTCGCGGTGCGGGAAGAGCCGCCCCGTGCCCTGATAGACAGGCGGATAGCCGGAGAAGGCGATCTCCTTGAGGCGGTTGCAGCCGCTGAAGGCGCCCGCGCCGATGGCGACCGCCCCCTCGGGGAAGTGGAGCCGCGTCAGCTTCGCGCATCGCTGGAAGGCGTTCTCGCCGATGGCCCCCAGATTCCGCGAGAGGACGACCTCCTCCAGGTTGACGCAGCCCGCGAAGGCGTTCTCCCCGATACTCGTCACGCTGTCGGCCAATGTCATGCTGGAAATGCCCTCCACGCCCGCGAAGAGGCCGTCCGCGATGTTCTCCTCTCCGACCTCTTCAAGCCGGATGCCGCTCCCCCATACAATCTCCCCCTCGGCGATAAAGCCCGTGTTCTCGCAGAAGCGGACGGTGGCCCCGTCCCCGATGGTCAATGTGCGTCCTGCCGGAATGACGACCGCATGGCGGACGATGTGAAGCGCGTCCGCCGTCCAGGTCTCGTCTTCCGTCAAGGTGCCCCCGTGGAAGCTTGCGCCGTTGACAACTTCGACACTGGCGCTGACATTTTCCCCTGTCAGTGTCAGCGTTCGCAAACCGTCGGCGACGGCGGTTGAATCCCACAGCGGGTTCTGCCGCGTCCAGCCAGCAACCTCCTGCCCGTCCACAAGTAGTCTTGCACTGCCGTTCTCTTGCTCAGCGACAGGCGAAATACGCTCTGTTCCCGTGGCCAGAGTCGGCTGGCGGAAATCCAGGCGGAAGGGGGAGGACGCAGTGGCGACATGGCCAGTTCCAGAAAGGACAAGATGCGCCCCTGGGGCAAAGTAAATCGCTGCACCTGCCTCCAATGTCAGCGTCACACCATCCGCAATGGTGATCGTGCCTGAAACGCAATGGTCCGCCGATGCCGCCCAGATTTCATCTTCTGTCAAGCCGCCTCCGGCATGAAAGACAACTTCCGCATGGTTGTTGAGCGTCGCAATGGTCGCGGTCACATTCTCCGGCGTCAGTGTCAGGACATGTACCCCGTCGGCGACAGCGCTTGAATCCCACAGCGGGTTCTGCCGCGTCCAGCCGACGGCGGGTGTGCCGTCCACAAGACGCATTGCATTGTCGTCGGCAACCTCGGCCAGCGGGGAGACGCG
>CACZQQ010000487.1 GCA_902783355.1 uncultured bacterium | reverse complement strand
TTCCACGAGGTCGGCCTGGTCGAGATTGGTGTGGATCATGGCGGGGTCGGCGCCCTCCGACAGAATCTTCTGGAGGAAGGCCTCCGCCTCCGCACGGCTCTCCGACTTGAATTCGCGGCAGTCGCCGACGCGCAGGCCGATCAGGTCGTAGACGCAGTAGATGCCGCAGCGTGTCAGCAGGGGCAGCTCCCAGCCGGGGCAGTGGAGGCAGTACTTTTCGCAGAGGCCCGCGTCGTTGTCGGTGGCCTTGGTAAGGGAGGGGCATTTGGTCATGCAGGAGAAGCGCGATGTGTCCGTCGTCCAGTTTTCGTTGGTGCAGTTCTCCTCCTTGTAGATGCGGTCGAAGTGCTCCTTGATGCCGCGCATCCCCTTCTTCCAGAAGAGCGCCGCGCTGGCGCGGGCCTGTTCGTGGCTGACCTCCTCGTAGTAGTCCTTCAGGCCGTCGCGGGCATCTAGAAACTTGAAGACTTCGTTGTAGAAACGCACGAAATGGTCGCTGGGTATCATGGGGAACCCCTTATATTATGGCAGATTTCTGAAGATTTCGCGGAGGGCGAGGCCGCCGAAGCGGTCGCCTGGCCGCAGGCCGAGGCTTTGCGCCATGCCGGCGCGCAGCTCGACGACGACGGCGACAGGGCCGTCGCAGCGGTAGACGGGCAGGCGCCTTTCGTAGGCGGCGAGGCTCTCGTTCGCGCGGCGCGGCGGCTCCACCTTCATGGTGACCGCCTTGAGGAGGCGTCCGTCGGCGTCCAGGAAGAGGCAGTCCAGCGGAATGCGCGTGTTCTTCATCCACATGGCGGCGGGCTGCGGCGCAGGCTGGACGAAGAGCATGCCGCCCTCCTCCGCCAGATAGCGGCGCTCCATGAGGCCCTTGGCGCGCTCCGCGTCCGTGCGCGCCACCTCCAGCGTGAACGCCATGCCGCCGATGGCCACGGGCGGCAGGGTCTCCGCCGCCGTCAAGGCGCACGCCGACGCCATGCACAGCGCCGTCAAAATGGAAAGAAGTCTTCTGCCCATCTGTCCTGTCCTCCGACAATGGCGAAATTTAATGCCATAATCAAGAATTGACCTTCCCATGCTGAAATTTCACATCAAAACCTACGGCTGCCAGATGAACGAGCGCGATTCGGAATCGCTGTCGTGCCTGCTGGAGAGCCTTGGCTACCGCCGCTGCGAGGAGGAGACGGAGGCGGACATCCTCATCTTCAACACATGCAGCGTACGCGACCAGGCGGAGCGCAAGGTCATCGGCAAGGTCGGCCTCATGAAGAAATACAAGCGCGAGCGGCCGGACCTCATCATCGGCATCATCGGCTGCATGGCGCAACGCCTCGGCGACCGCCTCCTGGAGGAGCTGCCCCACCTCGACTTCGTGGCGGGCACGGACGCCCTCCAGCGGGTCCCCGCCCTCCTGGAGGAGATCGTCGCGAAGCGGACGCGCCTCGTCTCCACGCAGACGGGGCCAGGCGTCTTCAAGGAGCTCGACGGCCACTACGCCAACCAGCTCATCGCGCAGATTTCGGTCATGCGCGGCTGCGACCAGTTCTGCTCCTACTGCATCGTCCCCTACTGCCGCGGCCGCGAGAAGAGCCGCCCCATTGCGGACATCGTGGAGGAGGCGGAGCGGCTGGCGGCGAACGGGACGCGCGAGGTGCTGCTTCTGGGGCAGAACATCACCGCCTACGGCGTGGCGGAGGCGCGCGCCGCCGGCACCTACACGCCCGAGTTCTCCGCCTTCGCCGACCTGCTGGTCGCCCTCCACGAGGTGAAGGGCATCGAGCGCATCCGCTTCACCTCCCCCCATGTGCGCTTCATGAACGACAAGTTCGTGGAGACGGTGGCCGCCCTCCCGAAGGTCTGCAAGGCCTTCCACGTGCCCGTGCAGTCCGGCTGCGACCGCATCCTGAAGCTGATGAACCGCAACTACACGGCCGCAGAGTATCTCGGCCGCATCGACGCCATCCGGCGGCTGGCCCCCAACGCCCTCTTCTCCACCGACATCATCGTCGGCTTCTGCACGGAGACGCG
>CACZQQ010000486.1 GCA_902783355.1 uncultured bacterium | reverse complement strand
GCGGACTTCGCCCGACGGCCCCGCATAGACCTCGCTGCCGTCGGCGCGGTCGCGCAGGCGGAGATAGGGGGCGTCCGTGTAGTCGGCGGCATTGAACTGCAGCTCCGGCGCCACTTCGGTGATGGTGGCGTTGGTGACGATGAGGGCGGCGGAGCCGTCGTCAATGGCGCGCCAGGCGGAGGCGTTGACGGCGGGATAGGCGTATTTGCGGCTGTCGCGGAAGGGGAAGCCCGTCGTGACGGTGGCGTTGCCGGAGACAACCACGGGCGGCCGCAGCATCTGGCCGAACATGACATACTTCTGGTTGTCGAGCCAGAAGTGGCCGAGGAAGCGGGCGATGGCGGCCGCCTTCGGCGAATACTCCGGCAGGGTGATGCGGACGGCGCCCGGGTTGACGCCGTAGGCGATGTCGCGCAGGCCGCACACCGCCGCCTCCTCAACGTTGGTGCGCCCGCTCTTGTCCGCGTAGAAGTACTCCTCGCTGAAGTCGTGGAACTTGCCGGAGAGGCGGGAGAGGCAGAAGCTGTAGTCATGGTAAACGGCCTGGAAGGCGGGAACGAAGTCCGCAAGGAAGTACATGAACATGTAGTTGATGTCATGGACGCCGATCATGTATTCGCCGACCTGCTCGCCGGAGGAGTAGTAGTCGGGGAACTGGGCGCGGAGGCGCGTGTGGGTCGCCTCCAAGATCTGGCGGTAGCCGTTGAGGCCGTAGTTGCCGCCGCCGAGGGTGTGGCCGTGGGCGGGGTTCAGGCAGATCTGCGGCCCCACGGAGCAGAGCTCGTCGTAGTAGACGCCCGTCAGGTTGCTCTTGAGGAGGCGTTCAGTGGTGTCGTAGATCACCTTCTGCCAGTAGGGGGTCGCGGGGCACATGAGCGCCTTCATGCAGCCGTCCGCGAACTGGATGACGTACTTGCCGCTCTCGTCGATGATCGCGCCCTGCGCGCCGTTCTCCTTCTTCCAGCGCTCGCTGGTGGTGTCCATCCGCAGCATCGTCGTCCACGGGATCGTGTAGCAGCCCATCTCGCGGATGAGGCGGGCCGCCTTCGGATAGCCGTGGAGGAGGAGGTAGCGCGGAGTCGCGCGGCCGAAGTGGTCGAGATAGGGGTGGTTGAAGACGTCGAAGGGGAAGCCGTAGAACTCCTTGAGTTCCCTGATGGTCTTGGCGAAGTCGTCGGCGAGGATGGTGCCGCCCACCACGTCGAAGAGCTCGTCGTCCGGAATTGGCGAGAATCCATTGGAGCCCAAGCGGTTGCGGTTCTCAAGCTGCTTGGGGCTGAAATGCAGGTTGCTGACGCCGTTGACCGTCAGGCCGATCCGCCTGAGCGATTCGGGGAAGTCCGGCCGCCGCGCCATCGGGCCGCTGGACATCCACTTCTGCTTGAGCGCCCACGCGCGGTAGATCTGGCAGGCGTCGAACCAGTCGCCGTGGAAGAGGCGCGTCTCGACGGGCCAGGGGCGGTCGTAGGCAGGCTCCCCCTGATAGGCCAGGCTGGAGACCTCGAAGGCGAGGAGGCCCGGATGGCCGAACTGCTCCGCCAGACGCATCTCCTTGAAATGTCCCTCGCCGTCCTTCGTGGCGGCATAGAAGCCCGCCGTCCCCTCGCCGTACAGCGCGATGAACTGCATCGACATGCCGCTGCTGCCATAGTGCAGGTTCAGCGAGCCGGGGTAGTTCCGCGCGATGTCGCGTATCAGCCGCCCCGTCTCGTGCGGGATGAGGAGGCACGTCTTGTCGGGACTTCCGGGAGCCGACAGCCCATTGACGACGGGATAAACCACTTCAAGCAATGTAATATGTTCATTATCAACAACTTGCGTTGAAATGTCCCATATGAGGGCGCTGCTGTCCTCCTGGAGCGCGGCCGTGGCGCGGACCTCCAGCGTGCCGCCGTCCGGCAGCGGCGTGCTCCAGGTGGCCGCCATTTTCCCGCCCTCGAAGACGATCTCCGCATTCTTGCCGCTGGAAATGACGAGCGGCGCCTTGGCGCGGTCGTCCTTCAGCGAGACGCGCCAGAGGTTGCCGTCGGCCGCGTCGGCCTGGATGAAGTCCGCGCCGCTGGCCTTGTCGACGACGGCGCCCAGGCTCAGCTTGTCGCCGTCGCGGACGAAGCGGTAGGCCGCGACGGCGTTCTCCAGACGGCCGGCCTCCTCCGCCGCCGACTGCCTCTCGGTCTTGACGGGCTCCACGCGCATCTCCTTGAAGGAGGCGGCCGTGGTGGCGTTGTTGTTGATGCCCAAGACGCGCAGGGCGCGCAGCGGCTTCTCCGGCGTGAAGGTGATCTCCGTGTGGATCCACTCGCCGGCCTGCGACGGCTTCACGGGCTCCAGGACGAACCAGCGGTGCGTGCCGTCCGTGAAGAGCAGCAGCAGGTCGTAGGCGACAAGCGCCTTCTCCGACTGCTCGCCCGAATGCCGCATCAGCCAGCCGGAGAAGTGGATCGCCTCCGGCTCCGACTGGTTCAGCGCAACCTCCTCCGAGGCCACGTTGAAGGTGTCCGCCTCGCCGGGCGCGTTGACGGTGATCACGCCGTCCTTCAACGTGGCGATGTCCGCCCTGAAGCCCGTGGCCCAGATGCCGTTCCGGATGGAACGCCACCCCTGGCTGGTGAGGTCTGCGGCGGAAAGCGTGACGACGGCCGCGAGAAGCAGGACCGCAAGGAGGACAAGCCGTGTCAGGAAGCAATGCGTGCTTT
>CACZQQ010000485.1 GCA_902783355.1 uncultured bacterium | reverse complement strand
CGGTTGCAACCAGGAGCAAGAGAAGACCATGTGCATGATGTGCGCGATCATCGCAGGAGACGGGAGGAGGCAGGCGGCGCCGCTGCTGCTTGAGGCCGGAAAGCGGATCGAGGGCCTCTGGAGCGGCCACTACACGGGCATCGGCGTGCGGGGGGACGACGGCACGCTGCGGGTCCGCAAGACCACGGGCTATTCGCGCCATTGGGAGGCGCGCTTCTCCTGCGCGGAGCTGCCGGGTTCGATGGGGTTCTTCCACAGCCGCACGGGCAGTGGCGGCGACGCGCGATACGCGCATCCGTTCCTTGCGCACGACGGCTCGGCGATGCTTGTCTCGCAGGGCAGCGCAGGCATCTTCAAGGGCGAGGAGGCGGCCATCGGCGCGATTGCCGACGCGCTGCTGGACGAGGGTGTCGTCTTCTCCAGCGCGGATGCCACGCTGGACATCCGCAAGTATCCGTTCACCAGGGACGGCGCGCAGGTCCACGTCTCGGACATCGTCGCGGAGTACGGCGCCAGCAACTACCGCAGGCTCCGCGATCCGCTGGCGGCGGTCCGCAAGACCGCGACGGACATCAGGGAGGAGGCGGTGTCGCTCTTCATCTTCCGCGACCGCCCCGGCCATGTGTACATCGCCAACGTGAACCAGCGGATGTGCATGCACTTCGGGGAGGACGGCGCGATGCTTTCCTCCTGCGCGCTTGCCATGGGCGACCGTCCCGTCGACCTGGTCGAGATGCCGCCGAACACGGTCGCGGACGTCACGGCATGCGGTGTCAAGATCGAGCCGCTGGATCCGTCGCTGAAACCATACGAAGGCTATCCGGCGGGGCTGCTCGACGCGCTGCTTGACTGGCTGCCCCGCAATCCGCGGACGGGGCTGTCGTGCTTCCTTGACGACGTGCTCAAGCGGCGCTTCCCCTCCGACGTTCTTCGCCATGTCCCGACGACAAGGCTCTTCGAGCATCTTTTCTACGAGGGAAGGCTTCTGCTGGAGAACGAGGAGGTCCCCTGCGTGGCGGACGGCCGCCGGGCGCTCAAGACATGGATTTCCCTCAGGGGGCGGGAGGCGTGCCACGGATGAGCCGGACGATGCATATGCGTATTACAACTTCTTGGATTGTATATAGTTACATATAAAAATGCCCCCTGTTGTGCGGGAGAGCCTTTGGAATTGGCGACAATGCCTTGACACAGAGGTGTCAAGGTTGAATTCGCGAAAGCGGACACGACGCGTCGGGATAAGAAAAAAACGGTTCTTGCTCCCGAATTGGCAATCATGCGTTATATTCTGTATGTTTCGGTGTCCTCGCCTGTGCACGCGCGTACAGATTTTAGTAGAAGAAAAAGAGGGCACGTCATTTCCATGATGATGTAATTCACTTGAAATAATCAACTAACGAGGAGAAAACAACGATGACATCGAAGAAAGGATGGCTGATGTTGCTGGCGGGCGCCGTGTGCGCCCTCTCTCTGCAAGTGCAGGCCGCGTTCAAATGCGACGTCTATGTCGGCAGCTCCGAAGGCGTTTCGCTGACCTTCGGCGTGGGCGACGAGACCAAGCCCTTCCCGCCCTTCTCCGCCATGTTCGGCGTGAAGGACGTCTTCCTGGCGAACCCCGCCAACTACAACACGGCGGCGGCCGACGTGGAGGGCGACATGTCCCGCCTCGGCACCGCCCTGACCGCCGCCGGGCCGTGGGTCATCGTGGCTAACTCCAATGCGAGTCTCAGGTTCCAGATGACGGACGCCGCCAAGGTCTATGTCGCCTACGTGGACCCCAAGACCGAGGCCAACACGACGGCGGAAGTCGCCAACGGCGAGACCCTCTCCGTCAAGGCTGGCGTGCAGTACACGGTCTCCCTCTCCCAGGGCGAACCTGCGGATGTCTCCGAGGACAAGATGAGCCAGAACGTCGCCATCAAGAAGAATGAAGACAAGGCCTACGTGGCCGAGAAGGACTTCACCGACCTGACCCCCGGCGCCACGTACACGCTCTACTTCGCCACCGACGGCTCCATCGGCCAGCGCGACGGCGAATCGTGGCAGATCGGCCTGGAGAACGCCTTGAACGAGGAGTGGGCCGCCGACAAGTCCTCCGTCTCCTTCACCGCCGACAGCGCCACCGTCACGGTGACCATGGAGGGCTCCGGCTCCGCGAAGCCCCTCACCGCCACCCTCGTGGACAGCGAGGACGAGAAGCTCGCCGCCATCAACGCCATCCTCCAGAAGTTCGGCACCCTCGACTTCGACCAGAACGGAGAGGTTGAAATCAACGACATTATGTACCTATATAACTTCGCGGTCGTGTGGGGGTGCGAACCGATGGCCGCCTCGGATTTGGCCGCCGGACTGGACAATGTGTCGGAGGAGCAACTCAACACGGCCTTGGAAACCCTGCAGGGCGACACGGATTCGCTGGACTATGACGAGGACTCCGAGATCGACATCAACGATGTCATGTTCCTCTACAATTACGCAGTTGTCTGGGGCGGCGACGTCTCGTCTGCCGATGACCTCAAGGCAGGTCTGGAAGGCACGCCTGATGTCGAGAAGGCTCTGGAGAACCTCGCTGACCAAAATGAGTGATTTGGCCAGGCACCGAAATTTTACTGACAAACAAAACGGAGAAAATAGAAGATGAAGAAAAACCATACCTGGCCTGCGAAGACGTTGGTCGGTCTGCTGGCTTTCCTGACTTTTGCGTGCGCAGTTCGCGCGGATGACGTCTGGGCGTTCCGAGTCGAACGCGGCTCCATCATCGGAGGCGAGTTCGTCAGCGGCCTCTACGTCAACAACGTGTCCGAGAAGGGGGCCGCTAAGGTCTGGCTGACGCCGACCTACGGGGTGAACGCGCTCAATGTCTCCCTCCCCTATGACACGGACAACAATACTAATCCCGCAATCACGCTGAACGAGGATGCCATCACTGATGGCATTCCGACGAAGAGCACTGCGACAACGGGCGGAAATTTCAGGATCGTCCTGGGGGCCGGCTTGCCGCCTGCGCTGGCCATTGCCAATGGAGAGGAGATACTGCTGGCGACCCTGACCTACGATGTCGTGGACACGACTGGCAAGGTGAGCCTTGACACTTTGACTCTCAATACGGGAACTGCCATCAATCCCGCCACTTCAGGCTCGTCGAGCGCCAAGGGCGCCACCGCCATTTCCTATGATGACTTTGAGCAGGTGGACGGCTTCAACTTCTCGGTGAAGGACGAGGCGGTGCTTGAGACCGACGAGGACACCGAGTTCTCCATCGGCACCGGCGACGCCGACTTCACCACCTACTTCACCTGCAAGGTGTGGGACACCACCGCCAGCGAGCTGGTCGACAGCACGGCCGTGGTCTTCAGCGATGTCGCGATCGCGGCGGAGAAGGCCAACACGAATCCGCTGCCTGCCGTCTCCACGGACGGTGCGAACCTGGTCATCACGCCCTCCGAGAACACCTACGGTGACTATGTCCTGTCCTTCACGGCCACGCCGGAAGGCGGCAGCGGCGGCATCGCGGCGGAGATTCCCGTCGCCATCGCCCCCGTGAACCATGCGCCCGTGGTCGCCATTGTCGGCAGCCCCGCAGGCACGGAACAGCAGGTCTTCTCCTTTGACATGACCTACACCGACGACGCCACCGACTTCGACGACGCCACGAAGGTCGTCACGCTGGGCGGCAATGCATTGGAGGGCGAGTGGGCTTCCATTGGCGCGGACACCTGGACATTCACCACCGACGACATGTTGGACTATGACACGGTCGCCCATCCGAACGCCTCTGACACCTTCGACCTGGTTGTCACCGTGACCGACAACGGCAAGGCCGGCGCGGCGCCGGAGAGCTCCGACGCCGAGGCCACGGCTACCGTCACGGATGTGGACGAGGCGACCGACGTCGGCGCCGCCACCGCCTCCCTCGACAACGCCGCGCCGAAGGTCACCGAGACCGTCACGGCCTCCGCCAGCGGCGCGACCGACGCCGATGGCGACGAGGTCACCTACAAGTTCACGTGGGAGAACGCCGACAGCAAGGAGACCGTTTACACGGGCGAGGCCTTTGACCTCTCCTCCTCGGGCCTCGCGAAGGGCACGACCCTCAAGGTGTACCCCTACGCCGTGACTGATCCCTACGGCGATG
>CACZQQ010000484.1 GCA_902783355.1 uncultured bacterium | reverse complement strand
GTGCCGCGTCGCCAGCGGCCGCCCCATGGGTTCCCCCGACGCAGCCCCCGCCTCACGACTCCGGCGTGTTCAGCATTTCGTCCGCCTTCTTGACGAAGGCGGCAATCATCTGCCGGCGCAAGGACCGGTCAATCTTCTGCAAAGCCAGCTGCGGGGCCATGGCGGCCTCCGGCGTGCCCGCCTCGACAGCCTTGTCGATGGCGCCCAGGCAGAGCAGCTCCGCCTCGCGCCAGCGGTTCTCCTGGCAAAGGGCGACCACACGGGTCATGGTATCGTCCGCCGGCTTGCTGGGCTGGCGGCTCTCCTCCTCACGGCGCTGGCGCTCCATTTCGCGCTCGCGCTTGCGCTTGGCCTTGCGGTCGAGGAGCAGCTCCTCGTCTTCGTCGTAATCGATCTCCGGACTGAAACGCTTTTTAGACATGACGGAATTTCAGCAGTCGCCGCAGGGGCCGTGAGGCCGTTCTCAAGAAAATCGTCTCTCTAACACTCTCAATAGAATCTTATAGGAGAGAAGGAATGGAGGCGTGGACCGGATTCGGACCGGTGTATGAAGGTTTTGCAGACCTTTGCCTTACCACTTGGCTACCACGCCGTCTGAAAGCACCGCCGGACACTTTGTCCGGTAAAACGTGCTTAATTTAGTGCCTAGGGGAGATTTTGCAACCCGGCGAGGCCATTTTTACGCCCGCGAGGGCAAAATTTCAGCCTTGCGGGAGGGCGGGCTTGACGCGCAGGTTTCTGTAGCGGGCGATGTTGACGAGTCCGGCCGGCGCATGGGGCGGCTTGGAGACGTCGCAGGCGCGGCAGAGGTTGACGGTGCAGTTGCCGCCGTCCCGCCCCTTGCTGTGGTAGGCGGCGATCTGCGCGGCCGCCAGCAGGATCTCCTTGCCGGGCGCCGTGGCGGGCTCTTCGGCGTGCCTCAGGAGGACGTGGCTGCCGGGCATGCCGCTGACATGGAGCCACCAGTCGGTGGGGCGGGAGACCCTGAAGGTGAGCAGGTCGTTGTCCAGGTCGCTCTTGCCGGCCATGGCCATCCAGCCATCCGGCAGCTGGTAGGTCCAGTAGCGCGCCTGGGGCTCGACACGCTTCATGCTATTGGGCCTCCTCCGCAGGCTTGGCCTCCTGGGGCGCCTCTTTCCCGCCGCGCGTGAAGAGGAGGCGCCCGTTGGCCTGCGCCTCCTGCGTCTCCTCCGTCCCGTCCAGCCATCTGACGGTGACGGCCGCCTTCTCGGCCCGTTCCAGGCCGAAATGCAGCACGGGGTCGTTCTGCTGCGAAAGCGTGCTGACATTGCTGGCGTTGACGCGCACCTGCGGCGTGCCTTCCGCCGGCTTGACGGTGACCATCGCGCCAAGCGCGGTCCCGCCCGCGCCGGAGCGCAGTTCGACAGCCAGCCAGTTGTCCACGGCACCGTCGTTGCGGTAGAAGGCCTTCTGGGCGGGCTTTCCGGCGGCAGGGCGGCCGCCTGTCAGCAGGTCCATGGCGCCGTCGCCGTCCACGTCCGCCCAGGCGCCGCTGTAGGTGTCGAAGCGGATGAGGCCGGCGGCGCGCGCCTGGTTGGCGAAATGCCTGCCGTCCTGGTTCATCATGAGCAGGGAGTGGGCGTAGGGCAGATTGTAGATTTGCGGGACGAAGATGTCCTCCCAGCCGTCGTTGTCGACGTCGGCGGGGGCGCAGCCCGACCACAGCTCGTCGCCCTTGAAGACGTCCCGTCCGCCGATGGGCTTGGTCGGCACCTTCAGCTGCCCCCGCCCCTCCACGAACTTGCGGTTGCCGAGGTTGTGGAGGATCTCCGAGTCGCCGCAGATGTAGCCCCTGTAGTCGAACTGCGAGAGCTTGCGCCCTGGCCCCACGTACTTGTGGGCGAGATTGGCGACGAATATGTCGAGGCGGCCGTCGTTGTCGTAGTCGGTCCAGCAGGCGCCGATGGAGTGGCCGAAGGAGGGGCCGAAGTGGCGCCGCGCCACCTTGTCGTAGTACTTTTCGGGTTCGTTCTGGCCGGCGGCGCCGTAGGCGACGCCCTGTTCGGAGAAGCCGCCGCTGCCGTTGGAGACCCACAGCAGGTTGGGCTGGAGGCGGTAGTTCGCCACGAAGATCTCGCAGGCGCCGTCGCCGTTGAGGTCGGCCATGAGGACGGCGCGCGCGTAGGTCTTGCGGTCGAGCCCCTTCGCGGCGGCGCTCTCCACCCACTTGTCGCCCTGGTTGAGCCACACTTCCGCAGGGAAGTAGCTGGAGCCCTGACCGCCCTCGCGCCAGATTTCGCCCTTGCCGACGAAGAGGTCGGCCTTGCCGTCGCCGTCCACGTCGCCTGCGCACAATGACATGACCGGCTGGGCCGGCTTGAAGCCCAGCGCGGCGGCCGTGTCCTCGAAGGTGCCGTCGCCCTTGTTGCGCCACACGTGCGGCTCCGCCGCGGCGACGACGATGTCCGTCCAGCCGTCGTTGTCATAGTCGTAGCAGAGGCACGGCCCGTCGCCCTTGACGCCGCTGGCGTCGGTCTTGTCCTCGAAGCGGAAGGCCCCCTCCGTACTAATATTATGGTACAGGCGTCCGTTGAGGAAGAGGTCGGGCTTGCCGTCGCGGTCGTAGTCCAGCCAGTGGACGGCAGGCGCATCCCCTTCGGCGGGAATGCCTTCCGGCACGACCTCCGTGAAGTGCGGCGCGGCTTGAAGGATACAAGCCATCCAAAGGAAGGCCGTCAAAGAGAACATAAAGCGTGTCATTTTGTCAATTCCTCCGTCATGTCAAAACAGCAGACAAAGTGTCGTGGGGCGACTTCCCGCCGGGGCGGCATTTCGCGGGCGCAGCGTTCCTGCGCCTTGGGGCAGCGGTTCCTGAAGGGGCAGCCCGACGCGCCGTCGAGGGGCATCTCGCCGGCCAGCTTCTCCGACGGGGCGGCCGACGGCTTCGTCTCGCCGAAGACAGGCGCCGCCTCAAGCAGCACCTGCGTGTAAGGGTGCAGCGGGTTGCGGAAGAGTTCGGCGGCGGGCGCCTCCTCCAGCAGCCGTCCCGCATACATGACCGCCACGCGGTCGGCCAGATAGCCGACGACGCTCAGGTCATGCGTGATGAAGAGGTAGGCGACGCCGCTGCGCCGCTGG
>CACZQQ010000483.1 GCA_902783355.1 uncultured bacterium | reverse complement strand
TCCAGGCCGCCCAGTGCGAAGAGGTTCAGGAAGAAGATGATGTCAGGCGGGTCGAGGGCCAGCAGGAGCGTCACGAGGCCGAGGGCGAGGGTGGTCGCGACGCTGGCGGCGGGGAAGAAGCGGTTGTAGGTGGCGAGCCGTTGCGGGTTGTCGCGCACGACATAGCCCTTCCAGAGGTCGCGGATGATGGCGGCGGAGGCAAGCAGCAGCAGCGAGTCCGCCGTGGACATGACCGCCGCCATGGGGGCCGCCAGGAAGAGGCCCGCGACGCCCACGGGCATGATGCGCTGCACGACGGCGGGAATGAAGTAGTCGGAGGTGGGGAGGCTCTCCTGTCCCGCCAGCGCGCCCGCCCACGTGCCCGCCAGATGCATGCCGACCACCACGAAGGCGCAGGCGGCGGCGCCGTACCACATGGCGCGGTGGAGGGCGCGCGTGTCGCGGAAGGACATGGCGCGGACGGCGGTCTGCGGCAGGCCGAGCGTGCCGAAGCCCACGAGCACCCAGAAGGAGAGCAGCGTTCCGGGGCGGTATTTGGCGAAGAGGTTGTCGTAGACGCCTGGCAGGTTGGCCTGCAGGCCGGCGTCGATGCCGTCGAGGCCGCCGCCTGCGCGCAGGACGAAGAAGAGGAGGAGGAAGGTGCCCGCGCACATGACAAGGCCCTGGATGGCGTCCGTGACGGCGACGGCGGTGAAGCCGCCGAAGGCGGTGTAGATGACGACGATGGAGGCGAAGAGGGCGAGGGAGCCCGCGTAGGGGAGGCCGGTGATGGACTGGATGAGCGTGGCGCCGCCCGTGAACTGCGAGACCATCTGCGCCACGAAGAAGAGCACCATCAGGAGGCTGATGGCGACCGTCAGCGCATCGCTCTTGTAGCGCGCCTTGAGATAGCCTGTGACGGTGACGGCGCCCGTGCGCCGCGAGACCAGCGCCAGCTTGTTGCCGAGAACCCCCAGGACCATGAAGGTCACGGGCACCTGCACGGCGGCGATCCACGTCTGCGCGTAGCCGTAGGTCAGCCCGGCCGCGCCCGGCCCCGAGATGAAGGAGCTCACCGAAAGGTAGGTGGCCATCGTCGTCATGGCCAGCACGAAGCCCGTGATGTTGCGCCCGCCGATGAAATAGCGCTTCTCGGCGTCCACGGCGGCGTCCTGTCTGCGGCTGAAGTAGAGGCCGAGGCCGACGTTCAGCGCCAGATAGGCCGCGAGGATGGCGAGGATGGCGAGCTGGCTGCCGTTCACGGCCGTTCCTCCTCGCCTTCGTCATCGTAGCTGAAGTCCACGAAGACGTGGCGGCTTAGATACCACAACCCCATGAGCACGATGAGGATGCAGCCAAGCACGGAGACGGAGAACCACGCCGGCATGCCCAGAAAGCGCCACCCCGTGCCCGCGAGGGCGAAGGCGGCGCCGACATGCCACAGGCAGCAGAGCCCCGTGACCGCCAGCGTGCCGCGCAGCTCCCGTAGGCACTGTTTGTGCTTCTCTTCTTTGGTAAGACGCTTCATGGGGGACCTTCTTCATGCCGCCCGTACGGTACATATATATATGTACAAGGGCGGCGCAGATGCCAGAATCCGACGACAAAAAAGCCGTCGGATGTATCGTAACTACTTGGTATTCAGGGAGTTATTTTGCTTCCAGGGTGACCTCGACGGCGGTGACGCGCGGCGTGCGGAGGCTGTTGTGGGCGCCGAGGGCGAGGCGGTACTGGAGGAGGTCGCCGGCCTGGAAGTCGATCGCGTCGGCCTCCTGCCACGGCGCGTCGGCGAGGGCGGCTTCCGTGGCGGCCTTGCGGAAGAGGAGCGTGGTCCAAGTCTTGGGCGGCAGCTCGGCCTCCACCTTGGCGGCCTTGATGCGGCCTGCGGCTTCCGCCTTGCGGGGCGTGGAGACGTAGTACTCCTCCGGCCCGCGGTCGAGGATGTTGCCTGGCTCCAGCGCGGTCATGCCGTGGGGGCCCTCGGTGGGCAGCTTGGTGATGCGGTGCGGGTTGAAGCCGTCGGGCCCGTTCCACCAGACGTAGCTGTCGGAGGTGTGGTCGCCCCATGTCTTGTGGTTGGCGACCGCGAGGTCCACGAAGCCGTCGTCGTTGAAGTCGGCGGCGACGCATCCGGAGCAGGAGTGGGTGAAGAGGTGCTCGCGGTCGTAGAAGCTGAAGTGG
>CACZQQ010000482.1 GCA_902783355.1 uncultured bacterium | reverse complement strand
CCGACCATCAGGTCGCGGGCGATCATGGCCATCTTGACGCAGTATTCGAACTTGGCGTCGGTGGTCTTCTTGTCGAAGCCCTTCTTGCCGTTGTAGACGTCCTTGCCGATCTTGCAGTTCTTCTTGGACCACTTGAGGGCCTTTGCGAACTCGTTGGGGTCGTAGATGTTCTCGTTGACGCGGCGGATGATTTCGCTCATGTCGACGGACTCGCAGCGCATGCCCAGATACTGCTCGTAGAAGTCGGGCTCGAGGATGGAGCCGGCGATGCCCATGGCGACGGAGCCGATGGAGAGGTAGGAGCGGCCGCGCATCTGGGCGGCCGCGATGCCGGCGCGCGCGAAGCGCAGGATCTTCTCCGCCACGTCGGCGGGGATCTTCTTCTCGGTGGCGGGCTGGACGTCGTGGCCGTAGATGCCGAAGGCGGGAAGCCCCTTCTGGGAGTGGGCGGCCAGGACGGCGGCCAGATAGACCGCGCCGGGGCGCTCGGTGCCGTTGAAGCCCCACACCGCCTTGATGGTGTGGCGGTCCATGTCCATCGTCTCGGAGCCGTAGCACCAGCAGGGCGTCACGGTCAGGGTGACCATCACGTTCTCGCGCTGGAACTTGTCGGCGCAGGCGGCCGCTTCGGCCACGCCGCCGATGGTGGTGTCGGCGATGACGCACTGCACGGGCGTGCCGTCCGTGTAGCGCAAGTTCTTGGAAATCAGGTCGGCGGCGGCTTTCGCCATGCCCATCGTCTGGTCTTCGAGGGATTCGCGGACGCCGCGGCGGCGGCCATCGATGGTCGGGCGGATGCCAATCTTCGGATACGTCATTTCAGAGGCTCCTTGGTTTGGAATGGTGGGTGGGTGGGAACAAACGGAACAGATGGTACTATGTACTATTGTACGAAAGGGATGGGAGAGGCTACCTGGCGGGCGGCCCGTCCGTGACGACGGTGCGCGGCGACGCCTCCAGAATCTGCCTGAAGGCGTCGTAGATGTGGAGCCTGCGGTCGAACTTGTACATGCAGTGCTCTTCGTAGAACTCAAGTTCGTCTATGTCGGCCCGCAGGAGCAGCGGCAGGAACTTCTCCTGGACTTCGCCAATCTCCTGCCTGTCGCAGACCTCGTAGTGGAGGGCGAGCTTGACGTCGGTGCCCTCCAGATGCTTTCGGAAGCGCGCGATCTCCTCGTCCCACCGCGCGCTCCATTCGGTCTGCTTGTGGCCTGTGCCAAGCATGATGACGCTGTCAACATAACCTCTTTGCGCCCAAGTAGTTATGTCAAAGAAGTCGTCGATGCCGCAGTCCTGCCACCACGGATAGGTGGCGCCGAGGGCGTAGCGCCAGAGGCCCTTGGGCAGCGTCCCTTCGAAGGTGCTTGTCCGCACGGGCGCCATCATCTGCAGCTTGCCGCCGTGGGCGTGGACGATTCCGGCGATTTCGCCGAGGGTCTCCGTCAGGTACTGTCCGCGCAGTTTCAGGAACTTGTGTTCGTCGTAGGGCTGCGTGCGCGGGTCGGTGCCGTAGAGGCGTTTGTATTCGTCCACGACGGGCTGCGAGAAGCCGAAGAAGTGCTTTCCGTAGCCGAGATTCTCGTAGGAGCCGGAGGGGACCTGCGAATGGCAGCGGATGGAGAAGGAGACGCCGTCCAGCGTGGGGTAGCGCTCGTAGAGTTCGCCGACGATGGCCTTGAGGCGTTCGCGCGGCTCGCGGTAGGCGAATTCGGGCAGGCCGTAGGCGTGGCGCTGGATGTCGCCGAAGCGGGCGATGAGGGTCGTGTCCAGCCCGTCCTTCGTGCCCCACGTGTCGGTGCCTTCGCCTCTGGAGATGCCGCCCAGCACATGGATTCTGGCGTTCTCGCTGCCGCCGGCGGCGACTTCGAGGCAGGCGTTGAGGGGCGACCGCGCGCCGTCCGCATGGTAGGCGACTGCGGCGTCGTTGTCGCGCATGTCCGTGGAGACGCGCGCGCCCTCGAGCGCGAACTTGACAACGGGCTCGGTCAGCTGGAGGCCGCTGACGGTGATGAGCGTGTAGGGGGCGGCCTCCGCGAAGGCGACCTTGTAGGGCTTGTCGTAGGGCTTGAAGGGCTTGCCGTGCGGGGCGGTGTAGAGGCGGAGGGCCTCCGGCGGGAGGCCGGCCAGCTTGCCGTAGACGCGCAGGCGGATGGCGGTCACGGGCTGCGCGAACTCCTGCGGCGGCAGATAGGCCTTGCGGTGCTCCATGTAGAACTCCTCCGGGATGGCGGGG
>CACZQQ010000481.1 GCA_902783355.1 uncultured bacterium | reverse complement strand
TCTCCCGTTCCGCACCGCCGTCTCCTGTGGCCATCGTGCCGCGCGCAGCCGCCAGCGCCAGGACAAGCAGGACGGCGCGCAGTCGGAGGCGTGCGGAAGAAGTCGTGGCGCGGAGGGTCTTGCGGCTCACAATATCTCCTTGTGTCAGAGGGGGCTGGCAGGAGGCATGCGGGGACGGCTTTCAGAAATTTTCTATACTATACATCAATGGCTGGAAAAGTCAAGCCTGGATTTGTTTTTTGGGGAGGCTTTCCGGCGGTCGCGCGGGAGCGCGACCCTCCCGCCGACAACGCCGCCGTTACGCAACATGTTCCAGTCGGCGCAGGCGTGGACGCAAGCGGAATGCAGATGCCTCAGTCCGTCAGATGGGAAAGTGGCGCCTTGCCGATGGCGAAGACCTGGAAGCCGATTTCATATAACTTATTGTGGTCAAGGCAGTTACGTCCATCGAAGACAAAGGCGGGCTTCCGCATCTTCGCAAAGACCTTCTTCCAGTCCAGCTGGGGATAGAGCGTCCAGTCGGTCATGACGACGGCGGCGTCGGCGCCATCGAGCGCCGCCATGGGGTCCTCCGTGAAGGCGACGGCGTCGCCCAGGTCGGCCAGGTCCTTCCGCGCGTTGGGGATGGCGAAGGGGTCCGTGACGACCAGGCCGGCGCGCTCCTCGGCGAGGAGGCGGGCGACGGTGAGGGCGGGCGTGTCGCGCGTGTCGGAGGTGTCGGCCTTGAAGGCGAAGCCCAGGAGGGCGATGCGCTTGCCGGCGATGGTGCCGAACATGCGTGAGAGCATGTTGCGCACGAAACGCGCCTGCTGGTGGACATTCATAGTGACGACGGCGCGCCAGTAGTCGGCCTCCTCCTTTAGCCCGCAGGATTCGCACATGTAGACGAGATTGAGGATGTCCTTGCGGAAGCAGGAGCCGCCGAAGCCGATGCCCGCCTTCAGGAACTTGGGGCCGATGCGGGTGTCCAGCCCGATGGCGTGCGCCACCTCGGTGATGTCGGCGCCGGTGGTCTCGCAGAGGGCGGTCAGCGCGTTGATGGAGGAGATGCGCTGCGCGAGGAAAGCGTTGGCCGCCACCTTGGAGAGCTCCGACGACCACACGTTGGTCGTCAGGATGCGCTCGCGCGGCACCCACTCCGCATAGATGTCCACGACGACCTTGCGGGCGGCCAGGCCGCTGGGCGTCTCGTCGGAGCCGATGAGCACGCGGTCGGGCTTCTCTAGGTCGCGGATGGCGGTCCCCTCCGCAAGGAACTCCGGATTGGAGAGGACCTCGAAATGGAGCCCCTTCTCGTTGGACATGAGGACGCGCTTCATCGCCGCCGCCGACCGCACGGGCAGCGTGCTCTTCTCCACCACGATCTTGTCCGATTCGGCGTATTCGATGATCTCACGGGCGGTGCGCTCCCAATACTGGAGGTCGGCGGCGCAGCCCGCCCCCTGCCCGAAGGTCTTGGTGGGCGTGTTGACCGAGACGAAGATGACATCCGCCTCGCGGATGGCCTTCGCGATGTCCGTGGAGAAGAAGAGGTTCCTCCCGATGGCGCGGTCCACGACCTCGCGCAGGCCCGGCTCGTAGAAGGGCAGCGCGTCCGACTGCCATGCGGCGATACGGTCGGCGTTGATGTCCACGACGGTGACCGTGCGGCCGGGGCACTTGTCGGCAATCATGGCCATGGTGGGACCGCCGACATAGCCGGCGCCAATGCATGCGATGCGTTTTCCTTCAAACATGATCTCTCTCCGTATTGTCTGCCAAAGGCTGGTAATCGCTCCTACTTTAACACGGGTTTCCCCTTCTGCGGCTATATTAAGGACGATTACTGACTCCAAGGCTTCGCGCCAAGGAAGAGGGATGACACGAAACAAGGCTTCCAGACGGCGTGCCCCTCTTCAAAGGGACACGCCTTTTTTGCTTGCTGAAACCGCCTGTCGGAATGTCGCAACCCGCCCCGCGCGTCGCCCGTCGCCCGTCGCCTGTCCTTGAAAAAAACAACGATGCCCTCCCCCGCCCGACAACTGATCGACGCCCTTCGCAACGGCGCTCGCCTCGCCGCCGCCGACTTCGCGCGGCTGCTGGCGGAGATGGGGCCGGAGGAGGAGGCATACGCCCGCGAGGCCGCCAACGCCCTCCGCGTCGCCCACTTCGGCAACGGCATCTTCCTGCGCGGCCTTGTCGAGTTCACCAACTTCTGCCGCAACGACTGCCTCTACTGCGGCATCCGGCGCAGCAACGCCGAAGTGCGCCGCTATCGCCTGGATGATTCGCAAATCCTTGCGTGTCTAGAAGATGGCTATGCGGCAGGCTTCCGCACCATCGTCCTGCAGGGCGGCGAAGACACTGCCTTCACGGACGCGCGCATGACCGCGCTGATAGCCGCCATCAAGGGGCGCCATCCCGACGTGGCGGTGACGCTCTCGCTGGGGGAGCGCAGCCGCGAAAGCTACCGCCTCCTGCGGGAGGCGGGGGCCGACCGCTACCTCCTGCGGCACGAGACCGCCACGGCGGCCCACTACGCCCAGCTGCATCCGGCGGAGCAGCGCCTGGAGACGCGGCTCGCCTGCCTGGAGGCGCTCAAGGAGCTTGGCTACCAGGTGGGCTGCGGCATGATGGTCGGCTCCCCCTTCCAGACGGTCGACTGCCTGGCGGCGGACCTCGCCTTCATCCAGGACTTCCGCCCGCACATGGTGGGGCTCGGCCCCTTCATCCCCCACCACGCGACCCCCTTCGCCCACAAGCCCGCCGGCACGGTGGAGGCCACCCTCCGGATGCTGTCGCTCGTCCGCCTCATCCTGCCGAAGGTCCTCCTGCCGGCGACCACCGCGTTGGCCACGCTGCACCCCAAGGGCCGCCTCATGGGCATCCAGGCGGGCGCCAATGTCGTCATGCCCAACATCTCGCCCCGCAACCTGCGGGACGACTACACGCTCT
>CACZQQ010000480.1 GCA_902783355.1 uncultured bacterium | reverse complement strand
GCCACGGGGATGGAGAAGCGCTACGAGCCGCCGAGGCGTCTGCAGAAGGTGGTCTGGAAAGGCCGCGAATGCTTCACGCTCTCCACCGGCAGGAAGATGCTCTTCTACACCTCCGACGCCAGCCGCGAACTGAAGTTGCATCTGGAGCTGGAGGTGCCGCTGGCGGTCGCGGTCGCCGTGGGCGACGTCGATGGCGACGGGCTGGACGACATCGTGGTCGCCACCGCCTACAACCGCGGCGACAACGCCTTGGAGCAGGAGAGCTACCTCTATTTGAATTCGCCCAAGGGGCTCAAGGCAGACAAGCCGATTGTCCTGCCGACCAGCCAGGCGGTGGACGTGGACATCCGCGACGGCTACATTCTGGTTGGCCAGGGGATGGCGGGCCACTCCTACGGCAACGATTCGCTTGTCTTCCGGCTGGAGGACGGGAAGCGGCTCTCCACGCCGCTGCGCTTCCATGGCGAGGACACGCGCCGCGCACGCCTGGTCGCCAATCCGCAGCAGGAATTGCAGGTCTTCCTGCTGAGCCACTATGCGCGCTCTTCCGTCGGCTTCGACAAGGCCTACATCTACTGGGGCGGCGACAACGGCTACGCCGCCGACAACATGACCGCCGTGCCCGCATGGTGCGCCGTCGACTCCCTCCTGGCCGATTTCGACGACGACGGCTGGTCGGAGCTGCTGGTCTGCAACAACTCGGAGAACTCCCCCGACCTGGACCCCGGCCACTTCATCCACCACTTCGGCCCCGAGGGCTTCCTGCCCGGCAAGACGGAGGTCCTCAAGACCGATTTGGGCTGGGGCGCCGTCGCAGGCGACTTCCGCCATTGCGGCTACCTCGACATCGTGACCGTCTGCAACCAATACAAGGACCTGCGCATCTTCCGCGGCGGGCCCGACGGCTACAAGGAGCATGAGGACATCAGCCTGCAGGGGATGGGGTCGCCGCGCTGGATTGCCTGCGCCGACCTCAACCGCAACGGCTGGCTGGACCTCATCGTCCCCCTCATCAGCACGAACCGCACGCTCATCCTGTGGGGCGGCCCCGACGGCTTCAGGCTGGAGAACCGCACCGAGCTGGCCGTCTTCCACGGCGCCTGCGCCCGCGCCGCCGATCTGACCAAGAACGGCTATCCCGACCTGCTCGTCGGCGGCCATACCATCACGCCCCGCAACGGCGAACTGCCGCCCCACAACCCGCACCACTCCTTCCTGACCATCTACTGGAACGGGCCCGAGGGCCTCTCCGAACACCGCAAGACCGTCCTGCGCGCCGACGCCTGCGACTCCATCGCCGTCGCCGACTTCAACAACGACGGCTGGCTCGACATATTCGTCGGCAACTACCACGGCGGCAAGGACCGCGACATCAATTCCTTCATCTACTGGAGCCGTGAAGGCCAATTCCGCGAACTGGACCGCGAGTGCCTCTACTGCCATTCCGTCTCCGGCGCCATCGCCGCCGATTTCAACCAGGACGGCTATGTGGACTTGGCCGTCGCCAACCACAAGGTGGACGGCGACCATCTGGGCTGGTCCGCCGTCTGGTGGAACGGGCCGGAGGGCTTCGACCCGCACCATGTCACGAAGCTGCCGACCTGTGGCCCCCACGGCATGACCGCCGTCGAGCCGGGCAACCAGCTCGACCGCGGGGCCTCGGAGTTCTACTTCTCCGAGCCGCTGAAGTGCGCCGAGGCGAAGCGCGTCCTCTCCGCGCGCGTCACCGCCGAGATCCCGCCGAAGACGTGGGTCAAGGTGACCGTTCGCTCCGCCGACACGAGGGAGGCGCTGGAGAGCGCCGAATGGCATGAGCCGACGGACTACCGCATGGCGGGCGCCGGCTACCTGCAATACCGCCTCGAACTGGGCGCGACACTCTCCCTGCGGTCTCCCCGCGTCACCGCCGTCGAAATCGACCTGGAGTGATGCAAGACGTGTCACTAACACCCTTACTATCAAAAACTTGCACTTCATCCACAAAAGGGGGACGGCAATGAAAAGACTATGTATGCTTCTTCTCCTGGTTCTTTGCGCGTTCTTCGCCTTTGGTTCGCAGGACAAGG
>CACZQQ010000479.1 GCA_902783355.1 uncultured bacterium | reverse complement strand
TCAAGCGCGGCCTGATGACCACCATCCACGCCGCCACCGCCACCCAGAAGACCGTTGACGGCCCCTCCAAGAAGGATTGGCGCGGCGGCCGCGGCATCCTGGAGAACATGATCCCCTCCTCCACCGGCGCCGCCAAGGCCGTGGGCAAGGTCATCCCCGAGCTCAACAAGAAGCTGACCGGCATGTCCGTCCGCGTCCCGACCTCCGACGTCTCCTTCGTCGACCTGACCTGCGAGCTGAACAAGGCCGCCTCCTATGACGAGATCTGCGCCGCCATGAAGGAAGCCTCCGAGAAGTGCGTCTGCGAGGGCGGCCTGAAGGGCGTCCTGGGCTACACCGACGACGCGGTGGTCTCCACCGACTTCGTCAACGACGCCCGCACCTCCATCTTCGACGTCAAGGCCGGCATCCAGCTGGATCCCACCTTCGTGAAGGTCTGCGCCTGGTACGACAACGAGTGGGGCTACAGCAACAAGGTCCTCGAGATGGCCCGCGTCATCTGCAAGTAACCTGCGCTGAATAGCCGACGGCCGGTAATCTTCGGCCAAACGACAGGGCGCCGCTTCTCCGGAGGCGGCGCCTTCCTTTTTATTCCTATTATATATGTCTGTTTCTGTTCTGCAGGCCGCTCAGATGTTCTTGTCAAGGAACTCGAAGACGGCCTTCAGATCGTCGAAGCGCAGCGCGGCGTAGGAGTCCAGCGGCGTGGGCTGCGCGTTGACGATGACAAGCTTTGCGCCGCGGCGCGCCGCCATGAAGGGGAGCGAGGCGGCCGGCTGGACGACGAGGCTGGTCCCCAGGACGAGCATCAGGTCGCAGAGCCGCGTCTCCTCGTCGGCGCGGTCAAGCGCCCTCTCGTCCAGGTTCTCGCCGTAGAAGACGATGTCGGGCTTGATGACGCCGCCGCATCTGGGGCAGCGGGGGACGTTGCCCTGGCAGGCGGTCTCGACGATTTGTGCGAAGGGGTATTGCGCGCCGCACTTGAGGCAGTGGTTGGTGGTGGCGGAGCCGTGGAGTTCGACGACGTCCTTCGAGCCGGCCAGGGTGTGGAGGCGGTCGATGTTCTGCGTGAAGACCGCCCCCATCATGTGCTTCTCCTCCAGGCGTGCCAGCACCTTGTGGACGACGTTGGGCTGGTATTTGCCCTCCGGCTGCACGAATATCTTCATGCCGTAGAAGTACTCCGGATGGGCGCGGAAGACGTCGATGCTGAGGATCTCCTCCACGCTCATCCCGTGCCAGTCCTGCGAATACAGGCCGTTGGCGCTGCGGAAGTCCGGGATGCCGGAAAGTGTCGAGACGCCGGCGCCCGTGAGGGCGATGGCGTGGCGGGCGCCCTTCAGGAGGGCCAGCAGTTGGGCGAGTTTCTCTTGCATGCCACCGAATATAAGCCGGATTCCCGTTTTTGCTTCAATTCACCAAACACGGATTACATTATCCGCGTTTTTGCCACACTCAGTCTTTACAGGAGAAATTCACATGTTCGAAGTCACATTTCCGCGCAACGGCGCCATACTGAACCACAACCACGGCCGCGAGACGGCCGATGGCCTTGAAATCGAAGTGCGCGGCATCGGTGGCGCCACCGGCCGCGTGACGGTTAACGGCGTGCCCGCCGCCTTCGACGGCACCGGCTTTGCCGCCAAAGTCATCCTGAAAGAGAAGTTCAACACCATCCAGGCGGTCTTCGAGGACGCCTACGGGACGCTGACGCGCACCTTCCAAGTGGTCTGGGACAAGGCCTCCTTCAAACGCTACAACTTCTTCATCGACGACAACAGCTTCTTCCTGACGGAGATCGCGCGGGACCGCCCGGCCTCCCTCTTCGACCACTTCTACCTGAAGTTCCTCCGCGAGATGAACCGCAAATACGGCGCGAAATTCACCCTCAACTGCTTCTTTGAGAACGCCCACGATCCCGACCACTTCACCATGGACAGGTTCCCTGCGGACTACAAGGGCGAGTTCCGCGACAACGCCGACTGGCTGCGCCTCTCCTTCCATGCGCGCGCCGAGTTCCCCGACCGCATCTACCAGAACTCCGACGCGGAGACGCTCGGACGCGACTTCGACCGCGTCGTCGCCGAAATCGAGCGCTTTGCAGGCCGAGAGGCCTACATCGCGCCGGTCGTCCTGCACTGGGCGATGTGCCGCCCGGAGGCCATCAAGGCGCTGACCGACCGCGGCGTCCGCATCCTGGAGGGGCAGTTCATCAATCCGCGCACGGGCATCGACGACGGCGGCACGCCGGAACTGGTCTGCGATGTCGGCTATTTCGTGAATCTTGACGACGCCCGCTATCTGGAGGCGCAGCGCAAGATGTGGGACTTCAGGCACAACGTGGCGTGGGTGAAGGGCGACTGC
>CACZQQ010000478.1 GCA_902783355.1 uncultured bacterium | reverse complement strand
CTGGAGATGCCCAGAGGCGGCGGCCACTGCGGCTTCATCACGCCTGGCAAAGCCCAATGGTGGCCTGCCCGCCGCGCCCTGGAGTTCATGCGGCAGATTACAGGCTGAAAGAAAGGCGGCCCGTTGCGGCTGTTCGTCGGGACGCAGGGCGGCCCCTCACCCCCTGAAGAGGGCGCCCAGCCGCTTGCCCAACAGCAGCGAGGCCAAGATATAGGATGTGCCCAGCAGCACCATCGTCCAGAGGCCCAGCGCGGCCGCAAGCCCCGGCCCCTGCCCCAGAAGCGTCGACAGCTCGAAGATGGCCTTGGTGATGGGATAGTAGACGGCCTTCTGGGCCAGCAGGAGGGAGTCGGAGACTTCCAGCATGGAGAAGCTGAAGGTCAGGATGGCGCCTGCCAGCAGGTTGGCCATGATGAGGGGCATGGTGATGCGCCAGAAGGTCCGCGCGGGGCTTGCGCCAAGGGAGGCGGCGGCCTCTTCGTAGGCGGGCGAGGTCTGTTCAAGTCCCGCCACGGCGGAACGGACAACGTATGGCAGCCTCCTGATGGCATAGGAGATAACAAGCAGGACCGTCGGATTCTCGATGGGATTGAGGAAGTGGAAGAGGCGGCCGCGCTGCGTCATGGCGAGGTAGCCGAAGGCCATGACCAGGCCAGGCACGGCGAGCGGCAGCATGGCGGCGCAGTCCAGCAGCCAGCGGCCCGGCCCCTTGCCGCGCACGATGGCCCATGCGATGAAGACGCCCAGCACGAGCGCCGCCGCCAGCGCAAAGCCGGAGTAGCGGAGGCTGTTGATGATGGAGGGCACCGTCAGGCTGTGGCCGAGGGCCGCGTTGACATGCTCCAGCGTCAGCGCGTTCGGGAAGACCGTGCCGTACCAGCCGCGGCCGATGGCGAGGCCGAGGACGCCCAGATGCGGCAGGACGCCTGCCAGTCCGATGACGAGGAAGGGCAGCGCCGCCAGAAAGGCCTTGATGCCGTGCAGGTGGATGGCGGCGGCCGCGCGGCCCGCCTTGCCCGCCGTGGCGTAGCTGCTGCGCCCAAGCCCCACCTTGGCCAGCGTGTAGGCGATGGCCGCGCACAGCATCATGACGGTCACAAGCGCATAGGGCATGGGGTTGTTTCCCAAATCATTGAGTTCCATAAAGATCTGGACTGCGGTCATGCGGTCGCAGTTGAACATGAGGGGCGTGCCCAGCTCCGTGAAGGACCAGATGAAGACAAGCGTGCCGCCTGCGAAGATGCCCGGCGTGACCAGCGGCAGCGTGATGCGGCGGAAGCGCCGCCAGCCCGTGCAGCCGTAGTCGGCGGCCGCCTCGCCCAAAGCGGGATCCACGTTGGCGAAGGCCGCCACTAGATTCAAATATAGGATAGGGAAGAGATGGAGCGCCTCCAGCAGGATGACCGCCGGATAGCCGCCGCCCAGCCAGTCGGGCCCCTGCCCGCTGGCGCAGAGGCCGAGTTTGGCCAGGAGGGCGTTCAGGGCGCCGAAGCGGCCGAAGATGCACTGCATGCCCAGCGCGCCCACGAAGGGGGCCAGAATCATGGGCAGGAGGAGCATGGCGCCCAGCCACTGCTTGCCGCGGAAGTCGTATCTGTCCGCCAGCCACGCCAGCGGCAGAGCCAGGCACAGCGAGACGAATGTCGTCGCGATGGCGACGACGAAGGAGTTGACCAGGCCGGCGCGGTAGAGCGGATTGCGGAAGACCTCCGCCAGATAGAAGATGGTGGGATGGCCGGCCGCATCCACGCATCCGCCACGCAAAATCTGCCAGACAGGGAAGAAGAAGAAGGTGGCGAAGAAGGCGACGGCCAGCGTCAGGAGCACATAGTAGGATGTCTTGCGTAACATATTGGAAATCAACTATTTACCATCAAGAAGACGTCGGATGATGACGAGGCGGCGTGTGCGGGCCTCGGCGGAGAACTCCAGTTCGGAGGCGACCATCTCCTCCAGAGTCATCTGGAGGGCGCGTCGGTGGTCGAGGAAGCGCTTTGCGCGCGTGCACATGGAGTAGAGCTCCTGGATGAAGCCGCCGGCGGCGAAGGCCTCGTATTCGGCGGGGGAGAGGCGCGTCCGCAGGAAGTCTTCGTGGAGGATGCGGGCGATGTGGCGGTAGCGCTTGGCCACCTCGATGCCCAGCATGGGGCCGCGGCGGTAGCTGGCGTAGTAGTAGGAGAGCTTCCGCACGACGGCGTCGCGCTGCGCCATGGATTCGAACTGTTGGCTCAACAGGTCCAGCTCGTTGCAGATGAGGTTGAAGGCGAAGTTGTCGCCGAAGGTGAACTTGCGGATGGTCTCCACGGGCGTGCGCCCCGCCTTCAGGTCGACGAGGAAGGCGCGCCGGATGAGGTTCTCGGAGAGGCGGCGGATGCGCTTCTCCCACTCGTCCAGCCCGTTGCCGACGATGCCGAGGAAGGCCATGGCGACCTTGGCGGTGCCGTCCGGCTCCGTGAGCAGATGGTCCACCACAATCATGATGGGGACATACATGGACTGCATGGTGCGCAGTTCGGCCACGAGCGCGGTGTGCCACCACGCCTGCTCCTGCGGCGTCTCCTCCATGTCCAGCGCGATGAAGCGCTCGACGCTTTCGCCGAAGGCCTGGAGCGTGTTCGTCAGCCACGCCAGCAGCCGCGCGTCGTCGCAGAGCGACTGGCCGAGGATGAGTTTCAGGTGGAGGAGCGCGCCGTTGCGGGGCTTGGGGCTTCGGGCCAGCCACTGCTTGAGGGCGATGTGGCACAGGAGGCGGTCTGCGCGGCGCGTGACGAGCGGCCACTGGTCCAGCAGGGCGCTGTCGGCGCACCACTCCTGCAGGAGTTCCAGCAGCGCGGGCTGCAGTTCCGTCTCCTGCCGCAAGACCATCAGGATGTCCCGCAGGACCGCAGGCGGCAGCTGGCCGCGGTGCGCCGTGACATATTTGGCGGCCCATTCCTGGAACTGTCTGCCATCCAATGCATTGAGCACTTCAAAGCCAAGGGCGCCCACGCTGTCGACGACCTCGATGCGGCGACGGTAGGAGTCCGCCGCGTTGACAAGCGGCTCCGGAATTTCGGCGTGGCTGAGAATCTTGCAGCGGTCGAGGGCGCTGTAGTCCTGCTGCGAATAGAGGACGAGCGCGGTGGAGAGCCCCGCGTTCTGTCCGGCGGCGGAGGCCGCGCTGATCTCGCCGGCTTCCAGAAGCCGCCGCGCGGACTGCTCGATGACGCGGTAGTATTCGCCAAGTATCTCGCGCCCAACTCTTTCTGCCGTGGTCATATTGGCCAGCTCCAGCAGATGCTCCACCTGGGCGGCCGCCTCGCCGAAGAGCGACGGGCCACATTTTGCCGCCAGATTCAGCAGATGGCGGTGGCGCTCTTCGGAGATGTCGGGATTCATGTCCTCCAGGGCGCGCAGCATCCCCAGAAGCTCCTTCCCGGAAGACTGGATTGTGCCGTCGGCTTCCTTCATTTGCCCAATTCCAGGCGCAGGGCGAACTTTTCAGGCAGTCGCGCGAAGAAGATGCGGTTCTGCGCCGTCTCGATGTCGTAGGGAACGCGCAGCAGCTCCAGATGGCGCGTCTCCAAGATATAGGTACACGCGCACGCGCGATTGTCGCCGTCGCGGGGCTGCCCCACGGAGCCGACGTTCACCATGACCTTCTTGTCGGCGGGCAGCTCCATGGGGCGGATGAAGTCCACGAAGGGGGTCTCCTCCCCCGTGTCGATGCCCACCAGCGGACGGTGGCTGTGTCCGCAGAAGGCCAGCTGGACGGGCTGCTCGGCGAAGTTGTCGTGGAAGCTCTTCTCGTCGCGGCAATAGGGCCAGCGGCCGGCCGCGAAGGAGGAGTGGATGCATAGCATTTCATCTTCCAGCTCAAGACGATACGGCAGTTTCTCCAGCCATTTGAGGTCTTCCAGCGTCAGCTTGCTCTGGGTCCATTCGATGGCCTGGCGGACCTCCTCGCGCAACTTGGCGACGGAGGGGTCCATGAGCAGCTGGACGTACTCGTCGTGGTTGCCCATGAGGCAGGGGATCTCGCGGTCGCGGATGAG
>CACZQQ010000477.1 GCA_902783355.1 uncultured bacterium | reverse complement strand
TCCACCACCGGCGTCTCGGCGGCGGACAGGGCAATCGCGGCCAGGGCCCCCATCGTCAGCGCAAGTGTCCTCTTTTCCATGGGAATTCCTATTGGTTCATCTTCCTGCAGTCGCCCACCTTCTCGCCCGTGGCGAAATACGCGTAGGTCTGGAACTCGAAGAGCACGGGCTTGAACACCTGGTAGCTGATCTTGCCGTCTCCATTCAGAATCCCCTCGTCCGCGTAGGTGGCGAGAATCTTGCAGATGAAGTGGTCGAAGTTCTCCAGCGCGTAGTTGCCGTCCACTTCGCATTCGATGGAGACCTTGGCCTTGTCGATGAGCGGCGTGCCGTGCTCGCCCATCGTGTAGGCGAAGGCCTGCGACTTGTCGGTCTTGTGGCCGCTGACGGTCCCCATCCAGTCGGCCTCCTTCAGCCAGGACTCGTCCACCACGTTGACGGAAAGCCGCCCCGTCTCGCGAATCCCCTTGTTGATGTAGTGCGCCTGCACAAGCGACACCATCAGATGGCTGTGCGCGACGGTGCCCGCATGGGCGACAAGCGTCCATGTCGGCTTGCCGTCCACCATTGCGCCGACGACGATGACAGGAACGGGATAGAGGGCCAGCGAGGCTCCGATGTTCTTCTTCATTCCAGTTTGTCTCCTTCCTGTGACTGCCGTGGGAGGCCATGGCGGCCCGCGGCCTGCGGGACACCTTCTCCAGGCGCCCCGCCGCCATGGGCGGAGGCGGCGCTATTTGACGGCCGCCGCCCAGGCCTTGAGCGTGTCGGCGTCGACGGAGGCGCTGAAGCGGCGCCCCTCGACGACCTTCGCCTTCGGCGCCAGCGCCTGCAGATTGGCGCTCGAATCGCCCATGCCACTGCCCCCGGAGGTGGCGAAGGGCACGACGGTCTTCCCCTCGAGGCCGGCGGCGTTGGCTTCGACGAAGGTGTCTATGATCGAGGGCTCGCGGTACCACCAGATCGGGAAGCCGACGTAGACTGTCGTGTAGCCGGCGAGGTCGGGCGCGGCGCCCGCGACGGCGGGGCGGCTCGCGCGGTCGGCCATCTCGACGGAGCTGCGGCTCTTCTTGTCACGCCAGTCGAGGTCCGCGTCGGTGTAGGGGGTCTCGGGGACGATCTCGAAGACGTCGGCGCCAATCGCGGCGGCGAGGCGCTCGGCGACGCCCTTCGTCGTTCCAGTGGCTGAGAAATAGGCGACAAGCGCCTTGCCGGCGGTGGTGTTCATGGTTTCTGCTCCTGTTGTTGTGTTTTGGATTGTTTTTCCCTTCGCGCAGCCGAAAAGCGGCAGCAGCGCGGCCAGCGCGCACGCGATGGCCATGGCCGGATGTTTCATCATGGCGTGGTCTCCTCTTCTCCTCTTGGGTTTCTCTGGACGGCCGTCGTTCGAGCGGCCTGCCTACAGGCTCTGGCGGAAGATTTCGAGCGCCTCGTCGCGGGTGAGCTTCTTGTAGCCGCCGTCCAGCAGGAAGGTCGCGTCGGCGATGGCGGGAAGCATCGCCTCGGTCGCGCCTAGCTCCGTGATGTTCATCGCGACGCCGATCTCGCGCATCCACGCCTCAAGCGCCTTCAGCCCCTCGTCGGCCAGACGCCCCTCGTCCTTGCCGTCGGGGGAGATCCCCCAGACGGCCGTCGCGAAACGCGCGAACTTCTTGAGGCCGTAGGGCATGATGTGGCGGTAGTAGGGCAGCGAGACGGCGGAGAGCGTCATGCCGTGGGTGGCGTCCGTCAGCGCGCCGACGGCCTGGCCGAGCATGTGGACCTCCCAGTCCGTCGCCTTGCCCATGGCGATGAGGGTGTTGAGCGCCCAGGTGGCCGTCCACATGATGTTGGAGCGCGCCTCGTAGTCCTCCGGGTCCTTGACGGCGACGCGGGAGGAGTGGACGAGCGAGCGCATCAGGCCCTCCGCGATGTAGTCGCTGGTGTTGTCGTCCTCGCCGCTGAAGTACTGTTCGAGGATATGGCTCATGATGTCGAAGATGCCCGCCACCATCTGGCGCTTTGGCACGG
>CACZQQ010000476.1 GCA_902783355.1 uncultured bacterium | reverse complement strand
GCGGCCCCCATGGCGGCGGTCATGTCCACGGCGGACTCGCTGCTGCTCCTGGCCTCTGCCGCCATCGTCCGCGACCTCTGGAAGGGCTATGTCGTGCGCGACAATCCGCAACGGCTGGCCGTCTACAACCGCTTCTTCCCCGCCGCCAGCGTCGCGACCACCCTCGCCCTCGGCATCGTGACGCTCCTGCTGGCCCTCGACCCGCCCGACATCATCTTCTTCCTGAACCTCTTCGCTTTGGGCGGTCTGGAATGCACCTTCTTCTGGCCGCTTGTCGGCGGCCTCTTCTGGCGCGACGGCAACCGTCTGGCCGCCATCGCCTCCTCTGTCGGCGGCGCCGCCGTCTATCTCGTCTGCCACTACCACGTCAAATGGGGCGGCGTCCACGCCGTCGTCTGGGGACTGCTGGCGGGCGCCCTCCTCTACTTCGGCGTCGGCTTCGCCACGCGGCGCTCCCATCCGGTGGACGCCGACATCCTCGACAAGTGCTTCTGATGACACGCTACCTCCTCAAGCGAATCGCCTATTTGCTCCCCATCCTATTGGGGGTCAACATGTTAGTATTCGCGATGTTCTTTCTGGTGAACTCGCCTGACGACATGGCGCGCCAGTTCTTGGGGGAGAAGGCGTCCACGCCGGAGCAGATCGCGCGCTGGAAGGCGGCGCGCGGCTACGACCTGCCGCTCTTCTTCAACCCACATGCCGGCGGCGTCAAATTCCTCACGCAGACCATCTTCTTCAGGAAAAGCCTCTCGCTCTTCTGGGGCGACTTCGGCACCTCCGACCACAGCGGACAGCCCATCGGCGCGGAACTGCGGCACCGCCTCCTGCCCTCCTTCCTCCTTGCGCTCCCTGTCTTCCTGCTGACGCTGGCCGCCAACATCCTGCTGGCCATGAAGTCGGCGGCGAAGCGCGGCACGCTGGCCGACCGGGGCGGACAGCTGCTCTGCGTCGTCCTGATGAGCATCTCCTCCATCGTGCTCATCATCGTGGGGCAGTACCTCTTCGCCTACCGACTGCGGCTTTGCCCCGTCTCGGGCTTCGAGGGCGGGAGCGCGATGGCGCGCTTCCTCATGCTGCCCGTCGCCATCGGCGTCCTCTGCTCCATCGGCTCGGGCACGCGCCTCTACCGCACCTTCTGCCTGGATCAGATGAGCCAGGACTTCGTGCGGACGGCGCGCGCGAAGGGGCTTCCCGAACGGGTCGTCCTCTTCCGCCATGTCCTGCGCAACGCCCTCCTGCCCATCCTGACGAACATCCCCTCCCACCTGCTGATGCTCTTCACGGGCAACCTCCTGCTGGAGAAGTTCTTCAATATTCCGGGGCTGGGCAGCTACACCATCGACGCCATCGCCGCGCAGGACTTCGCCGCCGTGCGCGCCATGGTCTTCCTCGGCGCCGTCCTCTATGCCGTCGGCCTGCTGGCCACCGACATCGCCTACTGCCTCGCCGACCCAAGAATCAAGCTGAAATAGGGAGCCCCTGCGGCGGAATCAGGTTCCATCAGGAGGGCAGTTCGGCGGCGCTGACCTGCTCTTCGCGCGGGTCGAAGCGTGTGAACTGCGGGAAGAAGGTGAGCAGCTGGCGGCAGATGCGGCCATTGCGGTTCTTGGCGATGATGAGTTCGGCCTCCAGGCCGTTCGTGGCATCGTCCTGCTGCCCGAACTGTTCGTCGCGCTTTCGGTGGAGGAGGGTCACGACATCGGCGTCCTGCTCGATGGCGCCGGATTCGCGCAGGTTGCTGAGCTTAGGCTTGGCGTCGCCCTGCTCCGCCTGTCGGTTCAGCTGCGAAAGGACCACCACGGGAATCTGGAGTTCCTTCGCCAGCGCCTTGAGGGCGCCGGAAACGCGCGCCACGTCGTTTTCGCGGCTTGAGTTGCGGTTGCCCGTGTTGATGGTGATCAGCTGCAGATAGTCCACGAAGATGACCTTCACGTGGTGCTTCTCGACCATGCGGCGGGCCTTGGCGCGCAGCTCCAGGATGTCGATGCCGCCCGTGTCGTCGATGACAATCTGGCTGTTGCCGATGGTGGTGCAGGCGTCGCGGACGGCGACGACATCCGCGGGCGACGGCGTCTCCGAATAGGCCCAGCGGTTCACATTGATGCGCGCATGGGAGGATATGAGGCGCATAACTAGTTGCTGCGCAGACATTTCCAGCGAAAAGATGCCCACGGGGGTCTGTCCGTCGCCGCGCAGCGCGATATTTGAGGCGATGTTGAGGGCCAGCGCGGTCTTGCCGATGGAGGGGCGTGCCGCGAGGATGAAGAGCATGCCCGGCGCAAGACCGCCCGTCATGGCCTTGTCCAGCGTATCGTATCCCGTTGGAATGCCATTGTTTGACTTATGCTGGAGCATCATGACGATCTGATCATAGACCTCCTTCGCCAGCGGCCTGATTTCGCGGTAGTCGTTGTGCTCCTTCATCTGGCTGACGCCCATGATCTCCTGCTCGATGGAATCCAGCAGGGGCGAGGTGTCGCCTTCGTTCTCATAGCACTTCAGGATGGCGTTGGAGCAAGTGGCGATAATGCGCCGCAGGATGGCGTTCTGCTTGACAATCTCCACATATCGGTCGACGTTGGCGGCGGTGGGCACCTGGTCCGCCAGAAGCGCCAGATACTCCTGGCCGCCGATGGCCTCCAGCTGGTTGTTGCGCCTGAGATGGTTGACAAGCACAACGGGGTCCACGCCCGCCTGGCCGCCCTCCTGGTTGAGGGCGACGATGGCATTGAAGATAATCTGGTGCGCCTGCCGGTAGAAGGCGCCTTCGAAATTGAGCTGGCTCAACGCCACGGCGGTGGCGTTGGCGTCCAGCAGCATGGCGCCCAACACGGCGCCCTCGGCCGCCTCGTCGTGCGGCTTCTCGCGGTCGCCCATGAGCAGGACGCCCGCCTGGCGGATGCCCTGCTCCTCGACAGAGCGGTCCGCGTTCTTGGATGTCGGATTCTGAGACTGTTGCATATCTATTTTCGGGCGGAGGGAAACTTGTCCAGTTCGTAGTGGATGATGCGTTCGGGCAGCTCGTGGCGGCAGAGCTCCACGCCGCTTTCGGCGAAGAGCTGCTCCGCCATCGTGCCATGGTAGTCGGAGATGACGACCACGCGGACGACGCCGACGCCGACGAGCGCCTTCGCGCAGGCGGTGCACGGCATGTTGGTCACGTAGGCGGTCGCGCCCTGGAGGCGGATGCCCTGCCGTCCCGCATGACAGATGGCGTTGATTTCGGCGTGGTTGGTGCGCACGCAGTGGTTGTCCACCACGAGGCATCCCACGTCGTAGCAATGCGGCTGGTGGGGCAGCGCGCCGTTGTAGCCGGTAGCCAGGATGTGGTTGTCGCGCGTGAGCACGCAGCCGCAGTGCATCCGCGGGCATGTCGCCCGTTCGGAGGTCAGCATGGCCAGCTTCAGGAAATAGGTGTCCCAGTCGGGGCGCCACGGCGGCGGCCCGTCCGCGCTCTTGACAATGGTGGCCTCACCAGGTCTGCTCATGCCCAACTGCCCTCTGCCTCAGTAGTTTTCGCCTTCGATCTGGAAATAGGCGCGCGGATGGTTGCAGACGGGGCAGACTTCCGGCGCCGTCTTGCCCACGTGGATGTGGCCGCAGTTGCGGCACTGCCAGCGGTTCTCGCCTATGCGCTCCCAGACTTCGCCCGACTCAATGT
>CACZQQ010000475.1 GCA_902783355.1 uncultured bacterium | reverse complement strand
CTGCCGCTGCCGGAGAGGAAGATGGCCACGCGCGGCTTGCCGCCGTCAGAAACTGTCGGAAGGAGGGGGATTATGTTGCTCATGGCTTTTTTTGTCCACAAAAGACACAAAAGACACAAAATTTAAGAATTTTAAGGATTTAATTAACTTTTTGTGTATTTTGTGTGTTTTGTGGACTTATTTGGCATTTTTCAGGAAATCGACCTCTTCGGCCCAGAGGGTCTCGTCAGGGGTCTCGAGAATCATGGGGATTCCGTCGAGGCGCGGGTCTTGTGCGAGGCGTTTGAAGAGCTCTTTGCCGAGTGTGCCCTGTCCGAGCGGGGCGTGTCGGTCGAGACGGGAGCCGACATCCGCCTTGGCGTCGTTGAGATGCATGCCGCGCAGGTTGCTGAAGCCGAGGCGCGCCTCAAATTCGTCGAAGAATTTCGCGTAGCCTTCTTCGGAGGGCAGGTCGTATCCGGCGGCGGCGGCGTGGCAGGTGTCGATGCAGACGCCGCAGCGGTCGGGGCTGTCCACTAGTTCCACGAGGCGCTGGAGTTCCTCAAGCGAGCGTCCCGTGACGCTGCCCTGGCCGGCCGTGTTCTCGATGACCGCCGCCGCGCTCTCTGTTTCGGAGAGCGCCTGGCGGACGCATTCGGCGATGCGGCGCAAGGTGGTCTCCGTGTCGGCTTCGCCGATGCCGCTGCCCGGGTGGAAGTTCAGCATGGCGAGTCCGAGGGCCTCCACGCGCTTGAGCTCCGCCGTGAAGGCCTCCGTCGCCCTTCTGCGCTTCTCCGCATCCGGATTGCCGAGGTTGATGAGGTAGGAGTCGTGGGGCAGGATGGCGGCCGCCGTGTAGCCGTGGGCGGCACAGTGCGCTTTGAAGGCGTCGCACTCCTCCGCCTTCAGTTCGGGCGCCATCCACTGGCGTTGGTTCTTGGTGAAGAGGGCGAAGCCCGTGGCGCCCAAGGCGGCCGCGCGGTCGGGCGCGTTGAAGAGGCCCCCCGCAATCGAAACATGTGGTCCAAAGTACTTCATTGGCGTGTCGTCCTATATATATAGGTACTGTACAGGCGGCTATGGCTCTTCCGTCTCCAGAGTTGCCTCGTAGACGCGCCGTACGGGGCCGCACTGCATCGCGGACCATGCCTCGTCCAGATGGATCTCCAGCGTGCCGCCAGGCATGAGGACACGCACGGGCGAACGGCACCAGCCGACGCGGACCGCGCTGGCGGCCGCCGCGCACGCGCTCGTCCCGCTGGCCAAGGTGTAGCCGGCTCCGCGCTCGTAGATCTCCACCAGCAGCTCGTGGTCGGACTTGCGGCAGGCGAACTGGACATTCGTCCGGTTGGGGAAGCGCGCCGCCTTCTCGAAGTGCGGGCCGTAGCGGCGGGCCAGCGCCTCCGTGGGCGGCTCGTCCAAAAGCAACACGCAGTGCGGGTTGCCGACCGTCACCGCGCAATGGCGGAAGACGCGGCCGTCGTCCGCCGTGATTTCTTCGTTGACGACATCGCGTTGCGGCCCCGCGACGGGAATGGCCGCGCTGTCGAAGGAGACGTGCCCCATTTCGGCGCGGATGGCGTCGCGCGGGTCGAGGACGGTGCAGCGGATGGGGCCGCCCAAGGTCGCCAAGGTGAAGGGGGCACCTGTCTTGACGAGGCCGCAGTCGTGGAGGTAGCGGGCGAAGATGCGGACGCCGTTGCCGCTCTTCTCCGCCTCGCTGCCGTCGGGGTTCAGGATGCGGAAGGCGCAGAGCGCCTCCGGGCAGCCCAGCCGCTGGAAGAAGGGGCTTGAGGGCATGTAGGGCCCGTAGAGGATGCCGTCGGAGCCGAGGCCGTAGTGGACGTCGCAGACGAGACGCACAGTCGCCGCGTCGATTTCCTCGGGAGAACATCTGTCCTGTTCCAGTGGAACAAGGTAGTCGTTCCCGAGGCCGTGGTATTTGCGGAAGGTGCCGTAGTTCACCGCCGGAAGCCGCCCCGCATCGGCCGCCCGCCGAAGGGCATCTGCTGCTGTTGGCGCACGGGCGCAGGAGTCTCAAGGCCGAGCGCATACCACATGTCGCCGAGGCCGGCGTTGCTGAAGCGGTTGAGGCGCTTGTTGGCCAGATGCTCCCAGTTCTGCGCCAGCACGGGGTCGTCCGTCTTCTTCTTGCCTTCCTCCAGGGTGGCGACCGCCTCGCTCAGGCGGTTCTGCTTCACCAGAATCCATGAGTAGAGGGCGTAGATCATCTTGGCCTTCTCATACTTGAAACGCCCGACGCCGCGGTTGAACATGGAGTCCAGCTTCTTGGTCTCGTCGGGATTCGCCTTCCAGTGCAGGACCATCTGCATGCAGACGATCATGGGGTCGAGCGCCATGGCGTTCTCCAGGAGGGGGCGCGCCGCGTCGTAGTCGCGGATCTGGAAGAGCAGCTGCCCTTTGAAGAGGTTGGCCTGCTTGCCCACGAGGATGTTCCACAGGCGCAGCGGCTTGAGGTCGTCGATCATCGGGATGACGTTGCGGATGGCGTCCACCTGCTCCTTCTCCAGTTCGGCCACGACCCTGGGGCCGCCAATGCCGCGGCTCTGGTAGGTGGCGATTTTCCGCTTCAGCACCTCCTGCGAGGCGGCGATGGCCGACTGTATCTTGTTGTAGACCGCCATCATCCGCTTCTTGACCCAGATGTTGATGGGCAGAGAGACGGCGATGGCGGCGGCGATGAAAGCCAGGCTCCCCAGGAACCAGTGGCCGCCTTCGCCGGCGGTCCAGGAGTAGTAGCCGGCGACGCCGCCGACGACAATCATCAAAAGCAGAGTGAGCATTGTGGTAGGGACTTGTTGTGGGTTGCGATTGGGGCGAAAAGACGCCCCGCGAAAAAAGCCTTTCCCGCGCCGGCAGATGCGGCGCAGTTCAAGTTGATTTTCCCAACCTGAGCCGGCGCCACTTTGGCGTCGGCAGATGCGGCGCAGAAAAATCCGCAACTATCTTCTGCCGCGTTTGCCCTTTTTGCGGGTGTTGCGGAGCGGTTCGCGGAAGGCGGGCTTGCCGCGCCGTTTGGCGACCCAGGGCGGCGCGGCGTTCGCGCGTGGGCGCGCGCCTTCCGCGTCTCCGGGCTTCACGCGCAAGTCCAGCGGCTCCTGCGTCTCCGTGTCGTCCGGCGTGTCGCCGCCTTCCTCCCATGCCCAGCCATGCGGCCAGCGGCGTGGCGAGGAGAGCGGCCTGTCCTGGCCGCCCTTGCGGTTTTCGGCGCGGGCGGGGCGCAGGGCGAGT
>CACZQQ010000474.1 GCA_902783355.1 uncultured bacterium | reverse complement strand
CGCCTCCGCCCAAGTGGAAATGCGTACCACGCAGGCGCGCAGGGCGTGCGGGAAGCCGCGCCCGCAGATGTAGGACGACAAAATCTTGCGCCCCAATATCATGGCGGCGCGTTCGCCGTATTCGTCGACCATCAACGCCAGATGCTCCTCCGCCGCGTCCAGGACCTCAGCCTGCGATGGTGGCGGCAGGGGGCACCCCTGCGTCAGGTCGCGGAAGAGCCACGGGTTGCCGATGGCACCGCGCGCGACCATCACGCGGTCGCAGCCGGAGGAGGCCGCCAGCGCCTGCGCGTCCGCCAGGCTGAAGATGCCGCCATTGGCGGTCACGGGGACGGGGAGCGCCTCGCGCACGGCGCGGATGATGTCGCCGTGGACTGGCCCCGCGTAGATGCGCTCCGTCAGCCGCCCGTGTATTGTAACTCCTTCAACACCAACATGATATAAGCTTCGCACCAGTTCCACGGTCGGCGCGGGGTCGCTCTCGTCGAGAATCCGCGTCTTGACCGTGAAGGGACCCGGCCATTCGTCACGGATGATCTTCACGCACTCCAGCGCGAGAGCCGGATGGCGCATGAGGGCGGCGCCCGCATGGCGCCTGAGCACCTTCCTCACGGGACAGCCCATGTTGAAGTCCAGCGCGTCGTAGCGCCATCTGCCCTCGCGCAACAGGCGCACCGCCTGGCGGATGTCATCGGGAATGCTGCCCAGAAGCTGCACTTGCAGCCACGGCTCGTCGTCGCCGCGATGCAGGATTTCGTCGTTGTCAGGATTGGCGTGGACGAGCGCGCCGGCGTCGATGAGGGCCGTCGAGGCGTAGCGGAGGCCGAATCGGCGGCACATCCGCCGAAAGGGGAGGTCCGTGTAGCCCGCCATGGGCGCCAGGGCGACCTGCAGATTCATGGAGCGGCAGCCCCCAGCTGCTGCGCCGTCTTGAAATGCAGCTTGGCGAAGCGCACGAGCGCGCTGGCGGGATGCAGCTTCAGGAACTCGCGCCCCGTCGCCAGCACGCCCGGCCCTGCGCCCTTCGGCAGCGCAAGCCCCGCCTCGCCGCTCAGCGCCGCCAGCCGCCGCACGAACTCGTCGCGCGCGAGGATGGAGGCCGCCGCCACGGCGATGTCGCGCTCCGCCTTCGGATGCTCGTCCAGTACAATCTGGCGACCGCGCTCCATCAGGGCGCGGCGGACGAGGCTGCCAGGGCCGAACTGGTCGGAGATGGCGCGCGGGCAACCGGGGCACTTCTCCAGCAGGTTCTCCAGCACGCGCGCGTGCCCCCACGCCAGCAGGCGGTTCAGATTGCCGATTTGACCGTAGAGGCGGTTGTAGGTCTCCGGCGGCAACACCACCACCGCATATCTGTTGGCGCATTCCCTTCGGACGATGGCCGCCAGCCGCGCAATCTGCGCGTCCGTGGAAACCATCTTGGAATCGGTGACGCCGGCCTCCTGGAGGCGCCGCGCGGCCGCGCCCTCCGTCGCCACGCAGGCGATGGCCAGCGGCCCGAAAAAGTCGCCCTTCCCGCTTTCGTCGATGCCGCAGTGGAAGCTCTCGTCCAGCGCCTCGGCGGCTTCCGCCTGGCGCTTCTCCGCCTCGGAGACGGCGTGCGCCACCTTCAGCACGATAGGTTCTAAAATGAATTCGACGGTCTCTGCCGTCGCCGTCCCCTGCAGGACGGTCTTGCCGGAGGCGTAGGCCACGATATTGCTGTGCCCCTTGACCGCCTTCCAGCGGGCATAGGGCTGGTCGCAGAACTCCCAGCCGCGCTCCGACAGCGCCTGGCGGAAATCCGCCGCCTGCGCGGCCGTCAGCGTGTAGACGGCGCAGCTACTGCCTGTCTTTGGAGGAAGCGGCATCGGCGGACGGCATCACGGAGAGGGAGAAGCGGCTACGGCGGCGTAGGCGGCGCACAAGCGCCGCCACCGCCCAAATGCAAAGCACCATGCCCGCGAAATAGAGCGCAACCATGCCAAGCAGCGAGAGCGCCTCGCCCAAACGGGCGGGCGGCTCCTGAGGCTCGGCAACGATGATATCAAGCAGGGGCATGGAGTTTCGTTTTTTGTCCCACAAGTCTCATCTGTCCCACAAGTCCCATACTTCACCTTCAGCTACTGGCACATCCCGCAAGACTCTGGCTGGGGGAGCCTGTTGCTAAAGGCAGAAGAGTGGGACAAATGGGACGCGTGGGACGCAACATTTTTGTCCCACGGGTCTCATCTGTCCCACAAGTCCCATACATCGCCTTCAGCTACTGGCACAAGACTCTGGCTGGGGGAGCCTGTTGCTAAAGGCAGACGAGTGGGACAAATGGGACGAGTGGGACAAGTGGGACGGGACTTCTGGCCTGAAGAATCCTACTTCAGGTAGGCGGCGACCTTCTCGGCCACGGCATCCGCCGTGAAGCCGTACTTCTGGGCGAGCACTTTGTAGGGGGCGGACTCGCCGTAGTGGTCGAGGCCGATGGCCAAGCCGTTCAGGCCGATGTACTTGCCCCAGCCGAGGGTGCTGGCGGCCTCGATGTAGACGCGCTTCGTGACGGCGGCAGGCAGGATGCTCTCCTTGAAGGCGGCG
>CACZQQ010000473.1 GCA_902783355.1 uncultured bacterium | reverse complement strand
ATGGAGATTGTGCGCAGCCTCGACCTCATCACGGTGGTCAAGGGCAACCACGACGCCTACGTGAGCAACAACGACCCGCTGACCAACTTCAACCCGCAGGCGGCCGCCGCGGTCTGCTGGACGCGCCAGCACCTCTCCAAAGAGGAGCTCAAGTGGCTGAGCGCCCTCCCCTACAAGTACGACGTCTACCTGCAGTCGCCGCCGGCCCGCTTCACGGTCGTGCACGCCACGCTGGACAACCCCACCATGTGGGGCTACGTCTTCGACCGCTACACCGCCGCCGACGCCTTCCAGTACCAGTGGATGCCGGTCTGCTTCTTCGGGCACACCCATACCCCCCTCGCCTTCGAAAAGTATCTCTCCGACGTGACTGGCGGGGTCTACAGCACCATCAAGACCGTGCCCAACCACAAGTATCTTGTCAACGTGGGCAGCGTGGGGCAGCCGCGCGACCGCGACCCCCGCGCCGCCTTCGCCACCTACGAGGTGGAGAGCGGAACCATCCAGCTGCATCGCGTGGAATACGATGTGGAGACCGCCCAGCAGAAGATCATCGCGGCGGGACTGCCGCTGCGGTGCGCCGAACGCCTCGCGGTGGGGCAGTAGCCCTTGGACAGGAGAGCCGATATCGCCCCGCCCCTGCGCATCCTGGTCGTGAAGCCCAGCAGCCTGGGGGACATCGTGCACACCTTCCCTGCGGTGGCCCTCCTGAAGCAGGCCGCCCCCGACGCCGTCGTCGACTGGGTGGCGGCGGACAGCCTTGCCCAGACCGCCGCCATGTGCCCGGGCGGACTTGGACAACTTATCATATTCCCGCGCAATAAATTACATTCATTCCGCCTGGGCTGCCTGGGCGGCCTCTGGCGCTCTTTGCGCCGCGAGGCCTACGATGCGGTCGTCGACTTCCAGGGGCTCCTGCGCAGCGGCCTGATGAGCCGCATGGCGCGCACGCCGCTGCGCATCGGCTTCGCCCACGCCCGCGAAGGCGCGCCCTTCTTCTACACCCACAAGGTGGCCCTGCCGCCGGAACTGCGCCATGCGCACGCCGCCGAGAAGAACCTCCATCTCATGCGGCAGGCCATGGCGCTGCTAAACCTGAAGGCGCCCGCGGAGGCGCCGGACGCGCCGCCCACGCTGCCTGACGGCTGGCGCGAAAGCGCGCAGGCGAAACTGGCGGCCTGCGGCCTGGAAGGCGCGGGGCCGCTCGTGGCGGTCGCGGCCTCCTCCCGCTGGGAAAGCAAGTCGTGGCCGCCCGCCTTCTTCGCCGCCGTCCTGGACCGCTTCGCCACGCTGCGGCCCGATGCGCGGCTCTGGCTGCTGGGGGCGCCTGGCGAGGACGCGGAACGCGCCGCGCGGGTCGCCGCCCTCTGCGGCGAGACGACGCAGAGGGCCTTGCGCAACCTGGCGGGGCAGACCACCATCGCGGAGATGACCGCCCTCCTGGCCTCCTCCCAAGCGCTCCTGACCAACGACAGCGGCCCCATGCACATCGCCGCCGCCCTCCACGTCCCCTGCGTCGCCTTCTTCGGCGCCACCGACGACCGCCTCACCGGCCCCTACGGCCCGCCCGGCCGCCATGCCGTCATTCGTTCCACCTGCCCCCAATCCCCCTGCTTCAAGCGGCACTGCCCGCGCGCCGGCTTCCCATGCGCCGAAGGCATGGACCCCGCCGAAACCGCGCGCCTGCTGGCCGCCAAGCTGCCGCCATCGGCCCCACAACCATGATCAACCTCGCCAGAATCCTCTTCCTCTTCATCAAGCGCTTCTTCACCAAGACGATATGGGATGCGGACTACAGGAAGCTCGGCTTCCTCCGACGCCTCCTCTACTCCTCCTTCCGCATCGCCATCCTGGCGGTCAGGGGCTTCATCGACGACAGATGCACCCTGCAGTCGTCGGCGCTGACCTACATCACGCTGGTCTCCATCGTGCCCACGCTGGCCATCACCCTCTCCTTCTGCAAGGGCATCGGGCTGCAGCGGCGCCTGCTGAACTCGCTTGGCCTGCAGCCCATCATCACGCAGGTGGTCGACAGCGAAGGGCAGCGCCGCATCGAGATCACATACGAAATCGTCACGGCGGAGACGATCGAGCACGCCAAGAAGTCCTCCGTGCAGGAGGGCGGGCTGCCGATGCCGCCCGGCGCCCTCGGCGCCCCGAAGACGCCCACACGGCCGGGCGTCGCCGCGCAGCTGCCCAAGCCCATGCAGACGGCCCTCGTCAATGTCTTCACCTACGTGGACAAGACGAACTTCGCCGCCATCGGCTTCATCGGCCTGGCGGCGCTTCTCGCCACGGTCATCGCCTCCATCAAGAAGCTGGAGAACATCTTCAACAAGATCTGGTGCATCCAGCGCGGGCGGCCGCTGGGGCGGCAGATCTGCGAGTACCTGGTGGTGCTGCTCTTCATCCCCATCGTCCTGCTGTGCGCGCTCTCCATCCAGGGCCTCATCTCCTCCGGCGAACTCTACGAGATGATGCACACGACCTCCCCCTTCGTCCAGAAGCTGGGCAACATGAGCGCCCACCTCCTGATGGTCCTCTTCGTGGTGTGCGCCTTCGCCTTCCTCTACATCTTCATGCCCAACACGCGCGTCAAGGGCGGCCCCGCCTTCGTCGGGGGCCTCGTCGCCTCCATCTGCTTCGCCGCCGTCCTGTGCGCCTACATCAAATGGCAGATCGGGCTGGCCAAATACAACGCCATCTACGGGACCTTCGCCGCGCTGCCCTTCTTCCTGGCGTGGCTCTACGCCAACTGGACCGTCATCCTCCTGGGGGCCGAAATCTCCTATGCCGCCCAGAACCACCGCCTGCTGCGCCAGACGAAGGCCACGCACGCGCTGGAGCCCGGCGCCTGCCACCTGCTGGGCATCGTCATCATGAATGAAATCTGCACCAGATTCGCCGACGGGAAGGGGCCCTGGAACGCAGGCGACTTCGCCGCCGAACACAACATCCCCATCACGGAACTGGAGACCGCGCTGGAGGCCCTGCGCAACGCCAAGCTGCTCCTGCAGATCAACCCGCTGGCGACGCCGCCGGCCTGCTACGACTACCTGCCGGGGCGCCCGCCGCAGCAGCTGACCCTCCACGACGTGGCGGAGGCCTACACGCGCCTCGACTCCGAACAGGCCAAGCGCATCGGCCGACACCTGCCTGAGGAGCTGCGCCAGAAGCTCATCGACCACCACAAGCGCACCGTCGCGGCGCTTGACGACCTCAACTTCCAGCCCGTCAAGACGGCCTCCGAAGAATGCCCGGCCCAATGACATCTCCACGGGCCGGAGACCGCGCCGACCGCCTGATGGGCTGGGCGGCCTTGGCGGGCTACGCGCTGCTCTTCCTGGCGGTCCCGCTGCGGCCCCCCCTCATGCTCTTCGACCTGCTGGCGCCGCTGATGGCCTGGCAGGCCTGGCGCAAACGGCGCGAATGGACGGCGGCGCTGAGCCCCTCCCATCCGCTGGCCTGGCTCATTCTCGCCTCCGGCTGGGTGCTGCTCTCCAGCGCAATACAGTATTTCCGCGGCGGAGCCCCCCTCTACAACACGGCCGTCTTCCTCTATCTGCCGCTGGCCGCCCTCTTCTACTATGTGACGCCGCCGCCCTCCAGGCGGGCCTGCGCCTGGGCGGGCGCCCTCCTGCTCGGCTTCTGCCTGCTGGCCCTCCTCCTGGGGCGGCATTGCGGCGAAGCCGTCGCCGGACGCCTCTTCTACACGGAGGAGCATCTCGTCTCGGCCGACGGCGGCGCGCTCGCACGCCGCTTCCAGTTCCTCTTCACCAACCCCAACCTGCTTGGAAGCGCCTTCGCCCTGCCGCTGCTCCTCCTCCTGCCGACGCTGCGCAGACGCCTCGCCGCACAGGAGCACGGCCTGCGCAACGCCGCGCTGACGGCGCTCCTCCTCTTCATTGCCTGCCTGCCGCTCCTCTCCTCCGCCTCCAAGCACCTGCTCCTCTCCTTCGGCCTCTGCTGCGGCCTGCTCGCCACAGCCCCCGCCCTCCGTCGGTTCGGCCGCTGGGCGGCGCCGGCGCTGACGGCGGCCGCAGGGCTCCTCTTCGCCCTGACCGTCTGGTTCCGCACCTATCCCGCCCTGCACGAGCCCCCCTGGATCGACTTCCAAGGCCGCAGCAACTACTCCACCCACCAGGAGGTCTATCTGGACATCATCGCGAAAGGCGGCCCGCCCGCGTGGGCGTGGGGCTACGCCGGCGACGAACTGCGGCGCCTCTATCCGCGGCACGCCGACGCCGCCAAGATCGGCGCCATCCTGGAGCCCTACTACGGACACAGGCTGGACGGCACCTTCGCCACCTTCATGGACCCCCACAACGAATACCTCAACACCGCCTCCCTCTTCGGCCTCCCCGCGCTGCTCCTCTACCTCCTCGCCGGCCTCTGCCTCTGCCGAAACGCCCTCCGCGACGGCAACACGCCCGCCCTCTGCCTCCTCGTCGCCCTGGCCTTCTGCTGCCTTTGGGACGACCTGGCCTCCAAGCGCTGGATCTGGCTCTATCTCGGCCTCCTCATGCGGCGGCCGCCTGCGGACGGCCTGCCCGCCGCCCCCCAAATTGGCGCCGCCGGCAGGTAATCCTTTCATATGTGATTATAGTATGCCGCTTTTAGGAGTCGACGTTTTGAGGAGCGAAGAGAAGGGCGCGAGATGAGACCACGGATAGTCATCACAGGCACCGGCGTGACGAGCGCCCTCGGCATGAGCCGGCAGGCGCTCTTCGAGGCGCTGCTGCGCGGCGAATCCGCCACCAGGACGCGCCCCGACTGGGAGGACCACATCACGGGGTCCGCCGCCGTCCTGGCCGCCCCCGTCGAAATCCCGCCGGAGAGGGCCAAGGCCATCTCGCGGCACAGCCGCCGCTCCATGGGGCCGACCGCGCTCTTCGCGGCGCTGGCCGCGCGCGCCCTGGCGGAAGACGCCGCGCTGACGCCGGAGGAGCTCGCCGGCGGCCGCACCGGCTGCATCGTCAGCTCCACCCTCGGCTCCGCCTCCGAAATCTGCAATTCGGCCACCGCCCTCGTCCAGGGCTGCCTGAACGACCTGTCGGCCTGCGAGTTCTTCAAGATCGCCTCCCATTCGGCGGCCTTCAACGTGGCCAACCTGCTGGGCATCCGCGGCGTGCTGCTCTCCCCCTGCTCCGCCTGCGCCTCCTCCCTCCAGTCCGTCGGCCTCGCCTACGAACAGCTGCTGCTGGGCCGACAGGAGGCCTTTGTCGCCGGCGGCTGCGACGAGGTGGCCCCCGTCGTGCTGGACTTCTTCCGCCTGCTGCACGCATTGGCGGACGCGCCGGACCTTGCGCCCGAACAGCAGTCGCGCCCCTTCGATGCCAAACGCTGCGGCCTCGTCGTCGGCGAAGGCGCGGGCCTTGTGGCCGTCGAGACGCTGGCGCATGCGGAGGCGCGCGGCGCGAAACCGCTGGCGGAGATCGCCGGCTACGCCACCAACTGCACGGGGACGCAGATCAGCCAGTCCGACCGCGCCTCCATCGTGCGCTGCATGCAGGCCGCGCTGGACGACGCAGGGCTGGCCCCTGCGGACATCGACTACGTCTCGGCCCACGCCACAAGCACCCCCGCCGGCGACCGCGAGGAGGCCGCCGCCATCCGCGAACTCTTCGGCGACCGCGTGCCGGTCTCCAGCCTGAAGGGGCAGCTGGGACACACCATGGGCGCCTCGGGCGCCCTGGAGACCGCCGCCGTGCTGGAGATGATGGCGCACAATCTCCTGCTGCCCAACGCAAATCTTGAAAACGTGGATGACGAGTGCGCGGGCCTCTGGCTGCTCCGCGAGCCTCTGGAGCGCCCCGTGAAGGCCGTCATGAAGAACTGCATCGCCTTCGGCGGCGTCAACGCCACGCTCATCCTGAAGCGGCTGCCATAGCGCTTGGGAACGGGCGGCATGTTAATGCATAACTCTTTAATTAGCAATAACTTATGTCAAACGAAAGCATCATCCGTCTGGTCAACCGGGTCTTCGTCGAGAAATTCGAGCTGGAGGAATCCGCCCTGACGCCGGAGAAGCGCCTCTTCGAGGATCTGGAACTGGACAGCCTGGACATCGTCGACCTTGTCTCCGGCCTCCAGCACAACCTGGGCATCTCCCTGCGGGAGAACAAGGCGCTTCTGCAGATCCGCACCTTGCAGGAGGTCTACGGGCTGGTGGAGAAGCTGCTGGCCGAGCATCCCGAACTCAAGGCCAAAATCCCCCTGAAATAGTTCCGTGCTGTCCTTCCTGGTCTACACCTCCGTCTTCATCTGCCTGCTGGTGTATGTCCTGGCAGCCGCGCTTCCGTATGCAGTCGTCCTGCTTCTGCCGCGGCGCCTGAGCGAACACTGCATGCGGGCCCTGGCACTGCACATGGGGCGCCTTGTCATCTACGGCGCGCTGCGACCCTTCGTCCGCGTCCGCTACAAGGACGCCTCCGGCGGCCAGAGGCCCGGCTTCTACGTCTTCAACCACCGCGCCGCCACGGACGCATTCCTTGTGGCGGCCCTGGGGCGGGAGGCCATTCAGCTGGTGAACGGATGGCCCATGCGGCTGCCCTTCTTCGGCTTCAACGCCAGACGCTGCGGCTATCTGGACACGACCGCGACGCCGCTGGAGGCCTATCCCGTCCTCATCGGCGACCTCCTCAGGCAGGGGGTCTCCGTGATCGTCTTTCCGGAGGGGACGCGCTCCGAATCGCGGCGGATGAACGCCTTCCACAGCGGCATCTTCAAGCTGGCGATGGAGTTGAAGGCCCCCATCTACCCCTGCTGCATCGCCGGCAACGAGCGCTTCCCCGACCGCCGCTTCCGCTTCCACCGCGCCCGCGAAATCCGCATCAGCTGCCTGCCGCCCATCCAGCCGGAGGCCTATGCGGAAATCCCCTCGGCCTACGTCCTGAAGAAACGCGTCCAGTCACGCATCGCCGAAGAGGCGGCGCGCCTGGACAACCTCATCGACGGCAACCATGCACCGCTTTGACCTCGAATCCAACCTGGCCTTCCAGAGCCGCGACGCCATCAGGCGCGAGCAGGAGCGCCTCCTGAACGAGCAGCTGCGCTACTGCCGCGCCAAGTCCCCCTTCTACCGCGAGAGGCTGGCGCATCTGCCGGACCGCGACCTGCGGCTGGAGGAGCTGCCGCTGCTGCCCCTGACCTCCAAGCACGACGTCCACGCCAGCAACGAGGCTTTCATCGCCGCCGACCAGAAGGAGATCGCGGACGTGGTCTTCACCAGCGGCACCACGGGCCGCCCCTGCAAGATCGTCTACACGCT
>CACZQQ010000472.1 GCA_902783355.1 uncultured bacterium | reverse complement strand
GCGGGCGGAAAGCGTCGAGCCCGCGATGGCGTCCAGCTTGTCCACAAGGCCGGGGATGTCGGCGCCCAGGAACTTTTTGGCGTAGTTTTGTCGGAAGAGGCGGAGGGAGGCGCCGCCGTTCATGGCGGCGGTTCCCTGTGCGCGGAGGGCGTAGCGGCTGTCGTAGAAGGAGCAGCCCGTGTCGGGCCAGTCGGTCAAAATGGTGCCCAAGGCACCCTTGTCTTTTGCTAACTTGTTCAGTTTCAAGATGTTAGCTTCTGTGAGGCTTGGAAAGTGGTGGATGGCGCCGTTCTGCGCCTCGATGCGGGCGCCCGGGCTGCAGATGACGCGCGAGGCGGGGACGCGCGCCAGCAGGCGGCCGAGTTCCCATTCGGCGTCGCCGTGGCTGGCGGTGCCGTAGTTCCAGAAGTTGAAGAGGACGCGCTTGTCGAAGAGGTCGAGGCATTCGGGGTGGTTGAGGGCGATGTCATGCCACATGATGGGCGTGACGCCCTTGGAGAGGACGTAGTTGGCCACGCGCGCCATGTAGTTGCCGAAGAGCGCGCCGAAGCCGTGCGCCTTTGCGTAGGCCTTGCATTTGGGGCAGTGGCCGAGCATGCGGCATTCGTCGCCGCCGATGTGGAGGCGGCGGCAGTCCGGATGGAGGCGCAGCGTCTGGTCGACGAGCTCCTTCGCCAGTTCGAAGGATTCCTCCGCCAGCGGACAGAGCTGCTGCGTGAGTTTGGGGTCTTCGGCGCAGGCCTTGAACTCCTTGTGGATGAGAATATGGTAAACGTGGCCAAGCACTTGCACCAACGGGATGAGTTCGATGCCGCGCGCGGCGCACGCCTTTCGGAGGTCGCCGATCTGGCTCTTCGTGAAGGCGTCCTTGCATTTGATGGGCGCGAGCCGCCCGCTCCACGGGAAGTAGGTCTCGTATTCGACGAGCAGCGTGTTCAGGCGGACCTCCTGCATGGCGTCGAGGAGTTCCGGCAGGGCGGCGGCGGAGGGGCCGAACCACGGCGTCCAGTCATGCATCTGGTGGTAGCAGAGCATGTAGCCGCGGAGGGATAGGGGGGAGTGGCTTGACTTTTCCATTGTCGACGAGTGTGGGTTGGGCGTACTTGTACCATAATATATATAGGCGTGAAAATCCGCGGGGCGATTATATTTTGGCGCAATACGCTATCAACCCGAAGGAGACCTTGCCATGAGACGACTTCTTTTCCTGTGCCTCGCCCTCTGCTGCACGCTGACATTCGGCTATGACTTCATCGTGCTGGGGGACACCCACTACGACAGCCTGGACGTCCGCCTGAACCCGGAGGCGCTCACGAAGCAGTACCAGAAGGACGAGCTGTTGCGCAACCTGACGCGCTGGAGCAGGAGCATCCCGCCGCTGCTGTCGGAGGTCGGCGCGCGCTCCGCGCAGGAGACCGCCTTCGCCGTCCAGCTGGGCGACCTCATCCAGGGCGACTGCGGCAGCGGCCCCCTGCAGGCGCGCTCCTACCAGCAGGCGACGGAGCGCATCTGCCGCGAGATGCAGTGCCCCGTCTACTTCGTCAAGGGGAACCACGACGTGCGCGGCGCTGGAGCCGAGGAGGCCTACCAGAAGTGGATGATCCCCTTCTTGGAGAAGCGCTACGGCATGCGGGCGCAGAATGGCGGCGCCAACTTCACGATGGTGGTGGAGGGCGACCTCTTCATCGTCTTCGACTGCATGAGGCCCAACCTGAACTTCGTCCGCAAGGCGCTGGCCGACCATCCCCGATGCCGCAACCTCTTCTTCCTGACGCATTTCCCTGTCTTCCCGTGCACCAAGAACCCCGCGGACGTCATCTGGGGCCGCAAGGAGGACGTGAAGCTGCGGCGCGAACTGTGGAAGATGCTGGCGGAGCGCAACGCCGTCGTCCTGTGAGCCCATACCCATCGCCCCTGCCTCTTCCAGTATGACTTCCCCGACGGCCGCGTCAGCCAGCTGGTCACCTTCAGCATGCCTCCCGTGGACGGCGGGCCATGGCAGGAGAGCGAGGCCGGCGACGGCAGGCGCTATTTCTCGGCGGAGTATCTCAGCAAGAAGACGCTCGCCCAGGAGAACGTCCAGGCCATCAGGGACGACTGCGGCGCGGCCCTGCGCGCCTACCGCCGCTTCCAGCCGTGGGGCGGCTATGTGGTCGTCCACGTGGACGGCGGCCGTGTGGAGGCGGAGCTGCACTATGGCGGCGGCGCGCCCCACCGCTACCTCCTGAAGGAGGCTCCCAAGCCTCAACAGTAGGAGACAGTCATCCCCCGCCGGCCAGGGCGCCGCGCGGTTGGGCTTCAATGCTGTATATTAACGCCATGCCGGACGGCAGAATGGCCTGCTTGTCGCACCGCTTTTTGTTCATACGTGACATACTGGAGTGAAAATAGATGAATAATGCAATCCGTTTTCTGTCGCTGATGTGCGTGTGCGTTTTGATGGCGTCCTGCCGTTCAACGAAGGATGTGGCATGGGAGGCGAAGCGGCAGACGGCGCTGGAGCGTCCGCGCCGCGTCCTGTGGAACGACGACGGCTGCGATATCTATTATTGGAATAAGGGGGTTCCCGTGACGGTCGAGAATGCGCGCCGCCGTCTCAACTGGGGCTATTCCGACGATGTGGCCGCAAGCAAGGCGGACACGCTGATCTTCTGCCCCATCGCGTGCGGCTTCTGCAATCTCATCACGGACACGAAGTGCGGCGATTTGCTGACCGCCGTCCCCGCGCCCGAAACAGGAAACTACATCAACGCCTTGCCCTCGCTGATAGAGCAGGGGACCGACTACCTGAAACTGGCGGAGGAGTTCTCGCGGGCCTGCGGCAAGGAGTTCTTCGCCTCCATGCGCATGAACGACATCCACGACGCCCATTGGCCGGACGGCAAGAAGCACTTCCTCTTCCCGAAATTCAAGGAGGAGCATCCCGAATACCTCTTCGGCTCGTTTGAGAAGCCGTCTCTGAATGGCGTATGGAGCATGGTGGACTACGGCGAGCCGGAGGTGCGCGCGCGCATGAAGGGCTGCCTGCGCGAGTTCTGCGAAAACTACGACATCGACGGCCTCGAATACGACTTCACGCGCGACCCGATGGTGCTCAAGTCCGTCGCGCAGACCGGCTGCGCCAGCCAGGCGGAATGCGACTTCTTCACCGGCTACATGGCGGAGCTGCGCGAGATGACGGAGGCCATCGGCCGCCGCCGCGGACGCCCCATCCTGATTGCCGTGCGCGTCCCCAACGCGCCTGACTACTGCCGCGCCGCCGGCCTCGACGTGGACGAGTGGTTCCGGCGGGGGCTTGCCGACATCGTCGTCGCGGACAACTGGCTCAAGATGGACTCCTACGCCGCCAGCTTTAGGGTGCCGCGCCAGTACGGCGCCAAGTGCTACGCCGCCATCGACAACATCAGCTGCCAGAAGAGGAGCGGCACGCAGTCGGCAGGCTGGCGCGCGGGCGCCATCGGCGAAGGGATCGCCTCCGGCGCGGACGGCGTCTATTTCTTCAACTTCTTCGGGCAGAGCGTGAAGAATCTGACTGCCGACAAGCAAGATGTGTATGGCAAGGACAAGTTCTACATGGCCAACAGCGATTCGGAGGGCGGCCGCCTCACCGACTTCATCCGCGACGGCTACAAGTATTCCAAGCGCCCCATGGTCAACAGCAACATCCAATATAAATTGACGAAGGATAATCTGCTGACCGTGACATTCGATTTGATCGACGACATGGCGGACGCCGCGCTCCAGGCCAGGCGGCCGCGTGCCTGGGTCGAACTGCGCGGGCAGGCGCCCGCCGACACGCGCCTCGGCCTCTCCGTCAACGGCGCTGCCTTCCTTCAGGGAGCCTATCAAGACGACCACTTCGTCTTCGAGATTCCCGCGCAACAGCTGAAGGTCGGCACCAACGCCTTCACGGTCAAGTTGTTGGAAGAGACGAAAAAGCAGCAGGAGGCGCTGATCATCATGAAGGGAGACAGCCTTCTGCAGGGCGCGGCGCAGCCGCCGTGGCGCCGCATCATGAAGCACGGCGACACCAAGGTGGAAGAGCGCATTGAGGACGGCGCCTATGTCCTCGACGACCGCACCGCCGCCGAGGTCAGCGCCCCCAACATGCTCTACCCGCTCTACGGACTGTCGGACGACAGCCTCGCCGTCTCTTTCCAGATGAAATTGCTGCGCGAGGGCGACCCCGACGCCACCATGCTGCGCGTGGCCAACGGCAAATACATCGAGGTCATCCAGTTCCGCAAGGACGGCATCACGCTGAAGTATTCGGGTCGCAAGGTCGCCTGCGCGACTGGCGACGCCTTCCACGGCTATCGCGTCGAAATGAAGGGCGACCGTCTCCGCCTC
>CACZQQ010000471.1 GCA_902783355.1 uncultured bacterium | reverse complement strand
GCGGAGGGTGACATTTCTGTCGAATTCATCCAGCTGAGCAAAATATTCCAGAATTCTGCGCTTTTGGGATGCCTCCAGCGTCAAAGTGTCCAGATGCTCGCGGATGCACTGGCGGGCTTCCATGCGTTTCCGCGCCTCCTCAAGCCAACGCGTCTTGATTCGGCGATAGATGTCGGGAAAACTGTCCTGCGCTTCGGCCAACTCGGCGTAGGTGAGGGATTTGCTCTGCCACTCCTGCTCCCACTCCTCACGCATGGCCTCCGTGGCCGATGCCTCCGTCAAACGCCTCTCGTGGAGGCGGCGACTCTCCTCCCGCGAATCGTCCTTGATGGCCTTGATCTCCTCCCGCAACGCGGTGACCTCGTGCGACATGGCCTTGTCTGACACAGGCGGAACGTTCGGCGTCACTTGAGGCGAAGACGGAACGGCGCCTGGCGAGGCGGGCGGCTCAGGCGGCACATCGCGCTGGCGGCGCGCCAGCAGCACCAACGCCACCGCAATCGCTACGCAGAGAAGCAGATTGACGGTCAGGACAATGCGCTTCTGAATTACCATAATAGTCTTGTATTCAAGAAAAAGAGGCACCTTGCAAGAGAAAAAGTTGGAGGAACAGACCGCTGCTCGCCTATACTATAATCTCTATTTCGGCTCCAGGAGAATATAGGTCGGCAGGCCGACGACGCCGTATTGCCTGACAAGCGACGCCACGGCGGGATCGTCGAAATCGTCCGCATCGACGCGCACGACGGTCGTCTCCGCCAGGCGGGACTTGACCTCGGGGCTGGCAAGCGTGGTCTTCTCCATAAGGGTGCACGCCTTGCAGGAGACGCCCGTGAAGTCGAGCAGGACGCGCCGACGGCCTGCCGCCGCCTCCGCCAGGGCGGCCTCCACGTCGGTCCGCGCATCGACACTCTGGGCACCCTCCGCCCGCCAGAGGCGGAAGGCGACCACGCCGTAGGCGAGGCCGACACCCACGATGACGACGCCCATGGCGTATTTGAGGCGTGCCATCCAGCGGCCCGGCCGCGGCAGAAACGAGAGGCCCGCGCCCAAGAAGGGCCATGGCAGCGCGAGGCCGACGCCCAACGCCAGCGGCAGCCATGCGCCGCCGCCCTGCCCCGCCGCGTGGAGTTCCGCAGCCAGCAGGAGCGTCCACAGCAGCACAGGCGCGATGCAGGCGCCCGCCAGAAGCGCCGTCATGGCCCCCAGCAGGATGGCCGTCCCCAGCTGTCCTGTCGCGCGGACCTGCGGCCGCCAGCGGCTGAAGTCGATGGAGAGCCAATCGAACATCGCCGCCCCTAATATAAGGAATATAAGGGCGATTGCCAAGTTGAACCACGGGCTGCCGTTGATGCCGCCGAAGCGGCCGCCCGCCAAGACGACCGCAAGTCCGAGCAGGCCGTAGGAGAGCGCCATCGCGGCACCGTAGACGCTGCCCAGCAGGAAGCCGCGGCGGCGCGTCGTCCTTCCACCTGCGCCCAGGATGCCTAGCGTGATGGGAATCATCGGCAGGACGCAGGGCGTCAGGTTGAGCAGAAGCCCCAGCGGCAGCATGAGCAGAAGCGTCAAGAGCAGCCCATGGCGGCGGAAGAAGCCGGAGATGAAATTCGTCTTTTCGGGCGCGCCGTCCAGCCATGCGCAGAATGTTTTTACGTCGGCGTAGCCCGTGAGGCGGCGGAAGGCCGTGGCGGAAGCAGGCGAAGGCGGATTCTCCGGATTCTCCGAAGGCTCCGGAGGCCACCTGAATCTCTGCGGCATAAAGCACATCTCGTCCACGCAAGCCTGATAGCGAACCTGTGCCCACGCGGGCCTTTCGGGAGGCGTCAGGCGGTAGCGCACGCAATGGCCCATGGGAATCTCGCGGCCGAGGTCGTCGTCCGTGGCGGCCTTCACGCCCTCCGGGAAGGTCGTCTGGAGGGAATCGGGTTGCAGATGGGCGCCCTCCGGCCCCTCGAAGACCACCTCGAAAATGCCGTCCTCCACATAGGCGCATTTTGGCGTAACATCTTGCGCCACAAGAAGATACGATAAAGCAATCGTTATGAGGAAGATAATTCTCACAGGCGTGTGAAGCTCCATTTGAGGGGATGTTCGCCGTCGTAGGGGAGATAGCCGTGGAAAGGGCGCGGGTCGTCGTCGAAGACCAGTGGCAGGAAGTAGCGGTCGCCCTCCCACATGGGGTAGTCAAAGAGGCGGGCGCGCGGCACCCAGACGAGATCGCCCTCCACGTTGCGCGACGGCGGCGTGCCCTTGAAGGCGGTGACGAGGAAGATGAAAGCCAGCCAGCTCTCGTGGTTGGGGCCGAAG
>CACZQQ010000470.1 GCA_902783355.1 uncultured bacterium | reverse complement strand
GTTCCCATGCCGCGGAAGACCTTCTCTTCGGAAGGCTTGCCGAAGGGCGCGGGCGGCAGGCCGCTGACCCAGAAGGGGCGGTTGCCGCACAGCTCCTTGCAGCCCTTGTAGAAGCGTGCGACGCCTTCGCCGCGGATCTGCATGATCTTGCCGATGTCGTAGGGCTGCGTCCAGATGTCCGTGCCGTAGCGCTCCCTGTAGATTTCGCGGATTTCGGGGTTGAAGCCGTATTCTTCGGGATGGCCGACCCAGCTGTGGGAGCGCAGGTTCATCATGAAGCCGTCGAAGGGGTAGGCGGCCAGTTCGGCGAAGCGCGCCAGCTGGTGCTCCATGGCCAGCGGGACGTTGAATTCAGGCACGCCGAGGTGGTAGACCTGCGAGGGCGTGACGGTGATGCCGACCTCGAAGCCGATCTCGCGCTTGTCGTAGTCCCAGCCCGTGCTCTCGCAGTGCTGCAGGTCCATCGACCCCTGCTCGCCGACGACGTCGCCGATGTTGGCGTGCCACGAGACGGCGATCTGCTGCCCCTGGCTGTTGTAGACCTGCATCTGGTTGGGGACGCCGCGCATGGCGAAGGTGTAGGTGTTGTGCGCCTTCGTGAAGGGGACGCGGTGGCCGAACTTCACATAGTTGGCCTTGATGTCCAGACCGCTCAGCGTGAAGGTGTTGAGACCCTTTGCGTTGACGCCGCCATTGAAGCGGAAGGGCTTGTCGTAGCGCGTGTAGGTCTGGTTGTCGTCGCTGGTGAAGATGACGATGGTGTCGGCGGTGATGCGCAGGGGCGGACGCTTCTCCGTCTCCGTGAAGACGACCTTCGTGATGGGGAACTTGCGTGCCGCCGCAGTGAGGGCCGCCGCCTTCTCCATGCTGGGGACGAGGCGCGGGTTCCGCATGGAGTAGCACTCCAGATGCTTGTCGAAGTAGAAGGGGTCCGTCATGGGCGCGCCCTGGCTGTCCAGCGCCTTCTGCCCGTATTTCTTCACGTCCACCACGCGCGAGACGCTGCCGCCGTCCCCGAGGCTTTCCCACGCCCATGCCTCCATGCCGTACTTGTGGCAGATGCGGATGGTCTCCTTGCAGACGTCGTAGGCGCGGACGGTGTTGGTCAGCCGCTTGGCCTCCTGCGGGTTGTCCCAATGCCATGCATAGCCTTCGCCATAGAGGCGCGTCACCTTCGTGGGATAGAGCGTAAGTCCTAAACAGTTGACGCGCAAGTAGATACGCTTGAAACCTGCGTCCGCCATCTCCTTGAGGCGCTTCTCGTAGACCTCCACGGGATAGACGTCGGCGGGCCCTTCGTGGTCGTAGAAGACGTAGTCGAGGAAGTCGACGGTGGTGCCGAACTCGGGGTGCGCCTGCGCCGTCGCGAGGCCGCCCAGCAGGAAGACCGCCGCGAGGGCGAGGAGGGTTTTCACGCTGTTGTTTTTCATTGCGCTCTTGTTCCTTCTTTATTCCTTATTAATTAATGATTCCTTATTAATTAATGGGCTAACGGATGAGCATGGCGGGCTTGATGTGGCCGGTGGTCTCGATGGCGTCGGCGTGGTAGAGGCCGATGGTGTCGTCGAGGTCCTGCTCCTGCGTGAGGAGCCAGATGCCGAGTTCGCCGTAGGCGTGGACCATGTCGCACAGCTCGACGGAGGCCTTGGCGCCCTTGAACCAGCCGCTGTGCTCGTTCTCGTAGCAGACCCAGATGGTCAGGCGGTTCTTCCTGACGACCTTGACGACCTCCTCCAGCGTGGCCTTGTCGTTGGCGCCGTCCCAGTGGATTTCAGCCTGCGGGAAGCGCTCGACGGCTTGCAGGAGGGTGGGCAGGCGGGCGCAGGTGAAGCCGATCTTGCCGCCCAGGTCGGCCGCCGCCAGCTGCGACAGGAAGGTCTCGCGGATCTCCTCCGGATGGGTCTCCCACACGTTGTCGAACTTGAAGCTGACGTTGTTGCGGCGGATGAAGTCGATGACCTTCTCCAGCGTGGGTAGCTTCTCCCCCTTGAACTTGGGGGCGAACCACGAGCCGAACTCGAAGTCGTCCGTCTGGGCGAGCGTCAGCTCCTTGAGGACGGTCTTCTCGGGAATCGGGGCGCCGTCGAGGCGGCGGCCGGTGCGGTTGACGGTGGGGTCGTGGAGGATGACGACATGGCCGTCGGCGGTGTAGCGCGGGTCCAGTTCGATGATGTCGTAGCCTTCGTCCACGGCGGTCTGGAAGGCGGCGAAGGTGTTTTCAGGGCATTCGGAGCAGACGCCCCGATGGGCCTGAAGGCGGATTTTGGACATGGTTGTCGTCTCCTGTCATGTTGCAGCTGGATGTGGAACGGATTTGCGGATAATTTATCTTTTCGTGGGGAAAAGTCAAGTCTTGCGAAGCGGGTTATATTTAGATAGTTTCACTCTTCCAACCCACCCTTTGCGCAAGGAGCATGACCCATGAAGAAGTTTCTGACGATGATCATGGCGCTGGCCGCCGCCGTCGCCTTCGCCGGCCCGCGGCAGGAGGCCGAGCTGGCGAAAATCCAGGCCCATCTGGCCAACCGCGGCGATTCGCCCTGGACGTGGGTCTTCTACGGCGATTCCATCACGCACGGCGCCGTCCACACGCACGGCTGGCGCTGCTTCGCGGAGATCTTCCAGGAGCGCGTCCGCACGGAATACGGCCGTCCGATGGACGTG
>CACZQQ010000469.1 GCA_902783355.1 uncultured bacterium | reverse complement strand
CACGGACGTAGATGTAGCCCTGGTTCGCGTTGATGGCATAGCCCGCGATGCACATGGCTTCCAGGATGGCGTGGGGATCGCCTTCCAGCACGGAACGATCCATGAACGCGCCGGGGTCGCCCTCGTCAGCGTTGCAGACCACGTACTTGTGGGGGGTCTGGTTGACGGCCGCGAACTTCCACTTGAGGCCGGTGGGGAAGCCGGCGCCGCCGCGGCCGCAGAGGCCGGAGTTGAGGACCTCCTGCACCACGTCGGCGGGCTTCATCTCGAAGAGGCACTTGGCCAGGCCCTGGTAGCCGCCCGCCGCCACATACTCCTCGATGTCCTCGGGGTTGATGAGGCCGCAGTTGCGCAGCGCGATGCGCTCCTGCTTGGCGTAGAAGGACATCTTCGCGTAGTCGTGGATGCGCTCCTTGAGCATCGGCTCCACGTAGAGCAGGCGCTCGACCACCTTGTGGCCGACGACATGCTCCTTCACGATCTCGGCGGCGTCGTCCGGCGTCACCTGCACGTAGAAGACGTTGTCGGGCATCACCTTGACGATGGGGCCCTGGGCGCAGAGGCCGAAGCAGCCCGTCTGCACGACCTTCACGTCGCTCTCAAGGCCCGCCGCCTTGATCTCGGCGCGGAGGTTCTCCATGAGGACGGCGGAATCGGAGGCGTGGCAGCCGGTGCCGCCGCAGCACAGGAGCTCCTTCTGGCGGGAGTTGATGTCGTGCTCACTCACGCAGCGGAGAGCAAGTTTGCCCTTGCTGGCCTCGTAGGCCGCCTTCAGCGCCTGCTGGGAGGTAATCTTGTTCATGGTATCAGCCCTTGCTCTTGTATTCGTTGATGATTTCGACGGCCTTGGCGGGGGTCACCTTGCCGTAGACCTTGCCGTTCACGACCATGACCGGGGCCAGGCCGCAGGCGCCCACGCAGCGCAGCGCGGAGATGGAGAAGAGCCCGTCCGCCGTGGGGACGGTGTCCGCCTTCACGCCCAGGACGCGCTCGATTTCGCTGAGAACCTTCTCGGAGCCCTTCACGTAGCAGGCCGTGCCAAGGCAGACGTTGATGCAGTACTTGCCCTTGGGCTCGGTGGTGAAATAGTTGTAGAAGCTGACCACGCCCGACACCTGCGCCTCGGTCAGAGCCATCTTAGAGGCCACGTGGATCTGGACTTCGCGGGGGAGGTAGCCGAAGATGTCCTGGGCGCGGTGGAGGACCTGGATGAGACGGCCGCGTCGGCGCTCATCGGTCAGGTCGAGGCCGAGACCGGCGATGAAGGCGTCCAGCTCGGCGAATTTTGCCTTGGCGCCTTCAGAGAGGTTGTTGCAGCACATTGTATTGTCCTGGTTGGGGGTTGTGGGGGCGCGGGCGCCCTGTCCGGACGCCCGGTTGTTGGGGAATAGGGACTTCCGCGTTGCGGCGGTAAATGCGGTAAATGTAATGCCGAATCCGATTTCCGTCGTCCGGCGGCGGCGGATGGCCGCCGGCCCGCGCACCTCGGCCGCGCGCTATTTGATGACGCCGACGGAGTTGAGCAGGACGATGAGCAGGCACGGGATGACCACGACGCACATGCACAGCTGGAAGACGAAGCGGCGGTGCCAGCGGCAGTTGGCGCCCACCTCGTCGCAGAGCCGCTCCAGCCCGATGACGCCCATGACCAGCGCGGTGGTGAAGATGGCGGCGACGGGCATCATGACGTTGTTGCTGATGAAGTCCAGCGTGTCCAGAATGTCGAAGCCCTTGTAGGCCTCCATGAAGGCCAGCGGATGGAAGTTGCTGAGGACGCTGTAGCCGAGGATGGTGATGACGCCGATGACCGTGATCTCGGCCAGGCCGAGGACGATGGACTTCTTCCGCGAGAGCTTGAGCTCCTGCCCGATGCTCTGGACGTTGGTCTCCAGCAGCGAGATGGCGGAGGTCGCGGCGGCGAAGAGGACCAGCACGAAGAAGACGGTGCCGACGACGCGGCCGCCCGCGAAGTTGGCGAAGACCTGCGGCAGCACGCAGAAGACGAGGCCGGGGCCCGCGTTCTGCGCCGCCTTCTCGCCGCCGAAGGCCACCACGGCGGGAATGATCATCAGGCCCGCCAGGAAGGCGATGCCCGTGTCGAAGAGCTCGACATGGTTGACGTTGGCGATCAGGTTGTCCTCCTTGCGCATGTAGGAGCCGTAGGTGATCATGATGCCCATGGCGATGGAGAGCGAGAAGAAGAGCTGCCCCATGGCGGAGACGACGGTCATGTAGCTGAACTTGCCCCAGTCCGGCTTCAGGTAGTACCTGAGGCCCTCCATGGCGTTGGGCAGCATCAGGCAGTAGATGCAGATGCCGACGCACATCACGACCAGGATGGGCATGAGCACCTTATTGAAGCGCTCGACGCCCCTCTCGACGCCCATCGCCACGACCGCCCCCAGGATGGCGACGAAGACCAGGAAATAGACGATGGGCTCCCATGTCGAGGTGATGAAGCCGGTGAAGTAGTTGGCGGAGGCGTCGGGGTTCTCCGCGCTGAAGATGGAGACGGGGTTCGTCGCCAGCGCCACGGCGTATTTCGTCACCCAGCCGCCGATGACGCAGTAGTAGGGCACGATGATCAGCGGCACCAGCGCGTTGATCCAGCCGCCGATGCCGATGAACTTCAGGAAGGAGCGCTTGCCACGGCAGAAGTAGCGGTAGGCGCCCACCGGCCCCTTGCCCGTCATCCGGCCGATGCTGTTCTCCGTGATCAGCAGCGAATAGCCGAAGGTCAGCACCAGCACGAGGTAGGTCAGCAGGAAGATGCCGCCGCCGTGCTTGGCCGCCAGATACGGAAAGCGCCAGATGTTGCCAAGCCCCACCGCGCTGCCCGACGCCGCCAAGACATAGCCGATTTTGCTCGAAAAGCCACTGTTGCCCAATTTGCCGGATGATTGCTCTGACATGACCGAATCTCCTGTTGTGGTTTTGCGTCAATATCTGTACAATAAGCCCTCAACGGCGGTTTTCCTGACAGAAGACGACAGAAAATGACACGCCCACTTGTCCCAAATCTCCGCCTTTAGCGCCAGCCCGCCCCCAAAAGCGGCTTGGCGGGAGAAGTCAGTTGCTGAAGGCCAAAGAATGGGACTTGTGGGACAGATGGGACGGGGGGATCAGTACTCTGCCGCCCAGAAGACTTCCAGAGGACGGATGTCCCGCAAGGCCGTGCGAAGGCGTCCGCAGACGGCCTCTCCTTCAGTGGCGGCGCACACTCCGAAGCAGGCGGAGCCGCTCCCGGAGACCGCCGCCGCCGTGCAGCCCGCCGCGCGCATCTCCCGAAGAAGCATCCCCAGAAGCGGCGTCTTAGCCAAGAGTGGATACTGTAAATCATTCTCTACCAATAAGTTAAGTTCATCAAAGGAGCCCAGCCGCCACGAGGCGGGGCAACCTGGCAGACGGCCGTGGCGCGGCCGGACATGGCGGTAGGCCCATGCCACAGGCGAGGGCGTCCCCGGATAGGCGACCACGATGCCGAAGGAGGCGGAAACCTCCACGGGCGCAAGCACCTCGCCGACGCCAGTGGCGAAGGCGGGGCGCGCCTCCAGGAAGAAGGGCACATCCGCCCCCAGCGAAAACGCCACGGCAGCCAGCTCCGCCTTCCGCCGGACGCCCGTCTCCGCCGCCAGCAGGCGCAGGACGGCGGCCGCGTCGGCTGAACCGCCGCCGAGCCCTGCCGAAACCGGCAGCCGCTTCTCCAGGGCAATCTCCCAGTCGAAAGCCGTTCCAAAGCGACGGCAGAAGGCGGCCGCCGCCTTGTAGGCGAGATTGCCTTCCGGCGGACATGCCACCGCGCGCCCCGCGACATGCAGCCGGATTCCCGTGCCGGGGCGCCCGCGCGCGACCTCCACGCCGTCGCCCAGGCGGTTCAGGGGCAGGAAGAGGGTGGCGATGCGGTGGCGCCCGTCGACGGCGCGCGTGCCGCCCACGCGCAGGAAGAGATTAATCTTGCCGGGAATGAACATCAGCGCCGCTTGAGAACCATCATGTTGGTGCTGATGGCCCAGGCGTCGTCCCAGGGCATCTCCTTCCTGTCGTGGCCGAAGCCCCATGAATCGCTGTAGAAGATCTTCTCCGCCGCCTTGTCATAGCCGACGATGAGGCGCATGTGGCCGCCGCCCTTCTGCTTGAGGCTCTTCTCCTGGTAGAGGCCGAGCTCCACCGACCAGAGCACCGGAATCCCGCGGTCGATGCTCTCACGGATGCGGCGCCAGACACGCCCGCGGCCGTCGGAGAGCTCGTGGCAGCGCATCCGGCGCCACAGGCTGTAGTCAATCCTCCCGATGTAGTCCTCTATCTTGATGTCCTTGTCCGCCTTCTTGGTGGAAATCGAGACCTGCTTCTCCTTGAGCTTCCTGCGCTCCGCGTAGCGGTTGTAGGCCTGGAGCAGCGCCTTGTCCGTCATGTTGACGAAGTAGATCTCCTCGCAGGCCAGATGGAGGCTGGAGGCATTGCGCCGCAGCGCCTCCAGCATCTCGCCCACGTTGGTCCCCTTCTTCTTGGAATAGCCCAGCCGCTTCTTCAGCGCCTCGCTGGAGACGGGCGGCTTGTTGGCGGGGCTCTCCGTGAAGTAGCAGAGCACGCGCTGGATGGTGGCGATGGCGCAGGTGGGCTCCTGCCCCTGGTCCACCATCGGAATCCGCGTGATCCACACCTTGCTCCGATAGGAGCGCACGTTGTCCTTGAGGTCGCGCCGCGTCTGTATCTCGCGCTTGTCCAGGCGCAGGACCGGCTTCTGCTTGGACTTCGAGCCGCCCTTCTTCTTCGACTTGGCCACCAGGACATCCCGCCGGGGCGGCCGCGGGCTCTCCGCACGCAGGGGAGTTCCATTGCACAGGAGCGTCAGAAGCACCAGAAGCGCCAGTGAAATCTTTTTCATGGGGTCTCTCTCCTTAATCTAGGGCACGACGTGGATGAAATAGAGGACGAGCAGATCGACGACCAGCAGGTTGCAGCCGATGATGAAGACGAGCGAGAGGAGGACGCCGCAGTGGCGCAGGTCGCTCTGGCCATGCCAGAGGGCGCGCGCCCTCAGCGCCAGATGGTAGGCGTAGCAGAGGCCGAGAAGGAGGGCGGCGCCGGCCTGGAAGCGCGTGTCGGCCGCCCAGGCGGGGCGAACCAGCGTGCAGAAGGCCAGGACGCCCAGCGCCAGAAGAAAGTAGAAGGGGATGCAGTAGGGGGCCAGGATGATGGCGCCGTTGGGGGCGGCGACCGCGACGCTGCCGCTTTGCAGCCCCCAGTGGAAGGCGCCCGTGGGCCGCCGGAAGAGCTTGGCGGCGAGCCAATGGGTCAGTTCGTGCCCCAGCACGTAGAGCGGCTTGAGGGGGTGGAATCCGAAGAGGACGAGGCCGGCGGCCAAGGCGGCCAGGCCCAGCCTGAGGCAGGGAAGCCCCCCCTCCAGACGCCTCTGCGCGGCGGGCAGCATCCGCCAGAGCCAGAAGGCGGCCCCCGCGGCAAGCGACAGCGCGACGGGAAGCCAGAGCAGACGCGCCAGGCATCCCATGGCGGTGTGCTGACGGCGCCGGAGCAATTCCGCCGCGTATGCTTGCACTCGTCGATCCATGCGCCCAATATACACTTTCCCGCCGGGATTTCCTTGAAAGAGCACCCCATTTTGCAGATATGGGTTAATTTATTTCAAAATCCACCCCAAAGGCGACACCATGCTCCAGAGGCTCAT